>JAPKBK010000146.1 GCA_028823435.1 Flavobacteriales bacterium | reverse complement strand
TGCCTGTCGCTAATCCGTCCAAACCATCCGTGAGGTTTGCACCATTTGACACAGCCGTTACAATGAGAATCACAATAGGGATGAAGACGATCCAAACCCACACGGTCACATCATTAAATGCCCAATCAATCAACCATGCATAATCGAAACTGTTTCCTTTGACAAATGGAATGGTTGTTACGGTAGATCTTATCTCATTCCAGACACCATTTTCTCCAAGTTCTTTAATGACCACATCTGGATGCCACATCATAATCGCACCGATAATGATTCCCACTCCGATTTGTCCTACAATCTTAAACTTACCCGCCAAGCCATCTTTGTTTTTCTTATAGACTTTAATGTAATCATCAATAAAACCGATGCTCCCAAGCCACAAAATGGCAATAATCATCATGTGTGTATACACATTTGTTAGATCGGCAAAAAGCAGTGTTGGCACGAGAATGGCAGTCAAAATAATGATACCTCCCATTGTAGGCGTTCCGCGCTTTTCAATTTGACCTTGGAGTCCCAAATCACGCACAATTTCACCGACTTGTTTCAGTTGAAGCCATTCTATGATTGTCTTCCCAAACGAAATCCCTATAAACAGCGATGTGAGTAAACTCATTGCCGCTCGGAACGTTACAAATTTGAAAAGCCCCGCTCCAGGGAGGTCGTATGCTGCGTCTAAATATGAAAATAAGTGGTATAACATGTTAAGCAGGTATAAAAGCGTTCACGAGAACTTTGCGGTCGTCGAAGTCTTGTCTCACGCCATTTATTTCTTGGTACGTCTCATGTCCTTTTCCAGCGACAACGACGATGTCTCCAGCTTCAGCAAATGCAGCAGCTGCTCTTATTGCCTCACGTCTGTCAGTGATTGAAATACATTTTCTTTTGTCGATAGGGTCAAGGCCTGCTGTCATATCAGCAAGGATCATCCCTGGGTCTTCAGTGCGGGGGTTGTCAGACGTCAGAAACACTCTGTCAGATCCTGCAGCAGCAACTCTTGCCATGACAGGTCGCTTGGAAACGTCTCTATCTCCACCACAACCCACTACGGTAATTAATCTCTCTCCGCCTGTCCTAAATGTCGCAATCGTTCGGAGTATGTTGTCAAGTGCATCCGGTGTGTGTGCGTAATCTACAATTGCAGTAATACCATCAGGGCTTTGTACCAGCTCAAATCTTCCTGGTGGTGGAGTGAGGAGTGACATCTGTGTAAGTGTTTCAATACCATCCAGTCCCAGCAGCTTTGCAACTCCATAAACAGCTGCCAAATTTGATGCGTTAAACCCACCTACTAACCTTGAATATAAATCCTGCCCATCAAGATGTAAATGCAAACCCTGAAGTTGGTTTTCTATGATTCGGGCTTTGAAGTCTGCCACAGAGGCAATTCCATAGGTTGTTTTTTCTGCTTTACAGTCAAAGACGAGATCTTCAAAGTACGAATCGTCTGAATTGATTAGCGCAAATGCATTTGCAGGTAGGGAATCAAAAAGCTGCTTCTTTGCCGCGAGATACTTGTCGAAAGTCTCGTGGTAATCAAGGTGGTCATGGGTGATGTTTGTGAAGACTGCGCCGGCAAATGTTGTCCCAGACAACCGGTTTTGGACGATTGCATGCGAACTGGCTTCAATAAAGCAAAATTTACACCCTGCATCCACCATGTCTCTGAATAAACGTTGAAGCGTAAGGGCATCAGGTGTAGTATGCGTAGCGTCAATAACTTTGTTATTGATGCGGTTCTCGATTGTCCCCACAAGACCTGTTTTTCTATCTAACAATCTCAGCAATCCATGTAAGAGAGTGACAATTGTGGTTTTACCGTTCGTGCCTGTTACAGCGACCACCTTCATGTCATGTGTGGGGTGGTCGTAATACGCTGATGCGATAAATCCAAGTGCAACTGCGCTGTTTTTCACGACGACAACTGTGGCAGATTCAGGCCGTACAAAGTCTTCAGGAAATCGTTCGCATACAACCGTGGTTGCACCATTCGTGATTGCCTGTTTGATGTAGTCATGACCATCGACTTGTGTCCCACAAATCGCAACGAACAGGCTCATCGGTTTGATGACTCGAGAGTCGATACTTATTCCCTCAACAGCAATGTTTGTGGTTCCCTGAATCTCTTTGATTCGTGCGTCATATATTAGATCCTTGAGTAGTTTCACGACAATTCTATTCTAATTGTATTCATATTGTTTAACCGAGTTCCTGGAGTAATGGATTGTGTTTTTACAATTCCGGTCCCTTTGTATGACACTTTCACTCCGGCATTTTCTAGCAGGTACAGTGCATCCCGTAACCCCATGCCACGGACATCAGGTATGGCTTGATTCGCAAATGTTTTTGAGGATATTGTCACGCTTTCTGCCCCCGTTTTCACCTTGACCCAATCATCTCCTTCACTGTTGTCTTCATAGGTTATCCCTAACATGTCGTACAACATCACAAGTTCTGCTCTTGCGCCGTTCATCGCTGTGGGTAGATGCCTTTCTGCTTCGGCCAACAAAGGCTGATCTAGAACTTCATGAAATGAGGGGTCAGTTGCATATATCAGATCTGCCAAATCCCTGAACACAGGCGCAGCGATTGCACTGCCATAATATGATCCACTTCTCGTATCTGCAATGACCACAATGCACGCATATTCTGGCTCATCAGCCGGGAAATAACCTGTAAATGATGCGCGATATCGGCCTTTGGCATAGCCACCGTTGACGGCGATTTTTGAGGTACCTGTTTTTCCAGCAACAGAATAAGCTCTGTTTTTAAAAATATGCGAAGCGGTGCCTTCTCCATTCGGATCACAGACTCCTCTTAACATTTCTCTACAGCTTTGGAGTGTTTTGGATGAGCACACCCTTTCGTTCAAGACAACAGGTCCAAACGTTTGAACAACCTCGCCTTTTCTTTGTGTTTCTTTCACAAATGTGGGGCGCATCATACGTCCGCCATTAGCAATTGCGGCATACAAGGACAAAGTTTGAAGCGGTGTTTGTGTGACTTCATATCCGATTGCCATCTGTGTAAGAGAAAGTCCAGACCAATTGCCTTCTCCAACTGTGGTGTATATTTTAGGAATTCCTTCACCGACGAGGTTTATTCCCAAAGGTTGTGTGACACCAATTCGTTGCAGCCCATCTAGGAATTTCTGCGGCTCTAGATCAAAGCATTGTTTTACAGCGAGAGCCGTTCCTATATTTGAGGACATCTCGAAGCATTTTTTGAGTGATATTTTCCCATGTCCACCTTTGTCCCAATTCGAATCTCGCATTTTCTCATCATAAAATTCGGCCACTCCCTTTCCAGTATCGATAGAATCTTTGAGGGTCAATTCACCTGATTCCAGACACGTCATGAGTGATGCAAGTTTGAATGTAGACCCAGGTTCTACAGCCGTGCCTATTGCGTGGTTGTAACTCTCGTAATATTTCGCATTGCCTTCACTGTCATCAAATCTCTTGAGATTTGTGATCGCTCTGATGAAGCCTGTTTTGACTTCCATGAGAACGACAACACCCCATTCTGCATCGTGTCGTGTCAATTGCGTTTCCAGTGCATGTGATGCAACGTCCTGCAAATGCATGTCAATTGTCGTCACGACATCTAATCCCTCTTTCGGTTTCACGATATAATCATCCGTCACAGGTAGCCAAGCGCCTCCACTGATTCTTTTTTGCATTTGTTTCCCCGCTTCCCCACCAAGTTCTTTGTTCCAAGAAAGTTCAATTCCTACTCTCTGATGTTCACGGTCAATGCCAATTGTGCGGCCAGCGAGCTGTCCAAATGGTTTGCGTCTTTCTTCTGTTCGTTCAAAAACAAACCCACTTGTATACCTCCCAGATCTGATGAATGGGAGTTCCTTTAGTGCTTTGTAGTCTGTGAACGGAACTTGTTTTGCAAACCTGGTCGACCTGCTTCCGTCTTCTCTTGCCTTGTCAAGCTTGTCCGAGTAATCCAGAGGGTTTCCACCCAGAATACGTGCCAGTCCAATACATAAGGAATCTCTTTGTGTGTCGAATAACTTCCATTTGATGGCTTCACATTTGCTGTCCCATCTTAAGTCATACACGGGCACACTTGTCGCGAGTAGACTTCCGTCTCGTGCTTGAATTTGTCCTCTGGCAGGGTCGATCGTTCGAATACTGTTTTTGAATTCAGCGCCGCGTTCAGACCAGGTTTCATTCTCAATTGTTTGAATCGAAAACAGTCTCCAGAAGATGCATAGCCCGACAAAACAAAGGCACATGAAGACGACCCAATACCTGCCGGTCGCTACTTTGTAAGGTGATATTTTTTTACCCTTTGAAGTCATTTGACATCTACTTCAAGGAGGACAGGCGGCTCCATAGGTTGTTCAAGTCCCAGAAATGCCGTTGCGCTTTCCACTCTACTTTGTTGTAGCCTTGACTCCAATTCAGATCGCAGTGTTTTATATTCTGCAGTGACCTCTTCAAGCAAATGCTCGGTCTTCATTTTCCCTCGTTCAATAGTTTCAAATTTGTACCCCAAACTGATGTACAATAAAAAAATACCACACATGAAGAGCAGATATGGAATGTGTGTTGTGATGCCATCACCTGTTAAGAACGTTCCATTTAATATGTCGCGAAAAAACGTCCCGATACTGTTGTTGTCTGCACGCTGTTGTGTCGCTTTTTCCTGGCGTTTATGCTCAGATTTCTGATTCGATAAGTCCCGTGCTTTTTTTGCTTTTTCTGTGGCTAGTTTCGTTGCTTCATCAGCAGCTTTCTTAGCCAATTCTTGGGCCTCAATGCGTGCGTTTTTCTCTTCTTTTGTCAGGTGTTTGTTTCCTCTAGCAGCAC
>JAPKBK010000145.1 GCA_028823435.1 Flavobacteriales bacterium | reverse complement strand
ATGGGTCTCCTTCAAAAATACATGTCCCATTGTCAATTTCAGCGGATGGGTTGTAATTACAAGCTGTCGCGTCCATGCATCCTTCGGGTGGTCCTACAAAAAAGAAATCCCAATCAAAAGACCCACAACTCGCGTCCAAAGATGCCCAACGTATCCACATCTGTTCTCCTCCAGTTAACAAGGCTGTAATTGCAGCCTCATCTCCACACCCCCCTTCCATATCATCGTAATAAATTGTACCCTCGTTCGTATCACCAAAGTTGTTCATGTTACAATAGTCATAGATATAAAGTGTTGTATTACAGGCTGCTCCACAAGAGCTAAATCTGTACATCCCGTTTGCTGGGACGGTGAACGTGTACCAAAAATTATCTGACGCCTGAGTTACCGTTCCATAATCTGCATCTGTCAAAACCACCGCATCATTGCAAGTCGTCCCTGGAGCGCAGTCAAACATGACGACGTCCTGATAGTCAAAATCTCCACCCGTTGCGACTTCAACTCCGTCAATGAGGAGCGTAAAATCTCCATTGCCATAGCCACAACAAATGCCATCTCCATAAGAATCGTCTATTACAAACTGCAAACATGATGGGTCTCCTGTATTGGGGATACATGTTGACGCCGTGTAGGTCGTGTTCTGTCCGGAATAGGGACCTCCTGTTAACAGTGCGCCACTTGCGTCGGACAACGTCCAAGTTGTTTCCGCAGGATAATTGTCCGTAAGAATTTGGACGACAACTGCAGACTCACCATCAACACACTGGCTTAAGACAACATAAGTAGGCGAAATAAAAAACACGATAATAAGGGCTGAGAAATAGTTCTTCATGATTGTAAAATATCAGGGATTCGGGTTTAGTCAATTATACAACGCATGAAAATCAGCTTTGGTTGCCTCTTAAGGACTTTAGCCACAAAACTGACCGAAGGCGCCGAGTATCAATAAGAGGTCTGTGACTGTTACCGCCCCATCTGAATCAACATCTTCTGGACAGAGTGAGGCATAGATGCAATTGTCTGAGTCGACATTCGCCCAAGCGATATAGTTGATGGCGGTGGAATCAAGACATCCCGAAAAAAGACACGTCCCATCATCCAAATTTGCTGCGGCATCATAATTTGAGGCCCCAGGATATGTGCACCCATCAACCGCGGTTGGCGGCACGTAATCTAGATTCCGAAATTCTTTAATCTCATTTGGTCCGCTTCCGGGATAGCTCCCGCCATTGAGTGCCATATATACTGCGCCCGTAACAGGGTTCACACAAACATCTCTCACGCGCTGATTAAAGGACGCAAAATATTGATCCTCCGAAAGAACAGCAGTCCCATTGGAATTTAAATGCATCACGCTAAGCCTTTCGTATTGACCTCCCAATCCCCCCAAAACGGAGAGGAGTATGCTGTTCTGCCACTCGGGAATCGCGGGGTGATCGTAATATTCCATTCCGTTTACAGCCACACATGGTGACCAAGCATAAATCGGTTCAGCAACATTGTTTGAATTACAATATGTGTTTTCACTTGATGTATTGCAAAAACCCTCGACGTTTGGCCATCCGAAATTGCGATTTGATTGAATCATATTTAATTCATCATTTGTGCTTTGGCCATGCTCCGAACTATAGACGATTCCGCCGGGCCCCGCACAAAGTCCTTGTGGGTTTCTGTGTCCGTAACTGTATACATAGCTGCCTGGAATGGGGTTGTCTGATGGCACTGAACCATCCAGATTTATTCTCAGTACTTTTCCGTTTAAAGAATTCATGTTCTGAGAAGACGCCCCTCCATCTCCTGTATCGCCAGTGGTCATAAGCAGCGTGTTGTCCGGAAGCACTAACAACCGGCTGCCGTTATGTATGCCTCCTGCTTGTAAACTCAACAACTGCTGTTCGTTCACCAATGCGCTTCCATTCCAATCAAACGAACTTAAGTACTCCGTTCCGTTCCAACTAGATCCCGAACAGTAAACGATATAAACCTTAGGTGTGTTCGCCCAATCTGGATCCATTGCCATGCCTAGCATTCCGGGCTCGCCTGATCCGCCATTCATGACTGATTTTGACAGAACGACTGATGAAGCGCCCGTTTCAGGATTGATTCGCGTCACCGTTCCTTGTCTACTCGTCACCCAAACATGATCGTCCGGACCCCAAAGCACTTCCCACGGAAGGTTAATCCCCGAAATCAATGTTGATTCCGTGAGGGTTGTAGATCCAACTTGATAAGTGGTTTGGCCGGCAAGGTTTCCGAGCATCATTAAGCCGAAAAATAAGCAAAGGGGTCTGATAATAAACGTCATGTGTTCTATAGAAATTGGCACCATTTGATAACACTAATATACTCCTAATTTTCATATTCGACTGTTTATGAAAATTATATGGTTACTGTTAGGCCACCCACTGGGGTCAGAATAATCACTTGATTTTGGGTGAGTAGTCACTACAAATCTTTACTAACAAGGTCGATATTAAGAACAAGTCCCGTGCTGTGATGAAAATCCGGCACGGGACTTGCATCTTTGTAACATATTCTAACAAAGCTCCATTTAATGAATCTCACTTCAAAACAATCCCTCATTGCAATCGTCGTATTGGCTGTTATATGCATCTTTCTTGGGGCGCAGCTATTTCTCGGAAATAAAAACTACGACGAACTCACACATGAATATGGTCAGTTAGAGATTGACAAAGAGCAGGTTGTTTTTGATTTGGAAAAAATGCGCTTCTCATACGACACCCTACAAACAGAGAACAGCATGATGATTGCCGAAATTGCTGCACAAAGAGACCGCGTAGATGGACTACTTACAAAGGTAAAAAATGGCAATTGGGCGCTTGGGCGCGCAAAAAAAGAAGCAGAAACTTTAAGGACAATTATGAAGGGTTATATCGCCACTATTGATTCTGTTAACCAGTTAAATAATGCGCTCACAGAAGAAAACAGCGCAATGAGGGACAGGGTTGAAGAGGTGCAGGATAGAAACTCACTGCTTGAAGAACGTCAAGAAAACATGTCTGAGATTATTGAGGCTGGAAGGGTGCTTCAATGTGCCGACATTGACGCAATGGGGGTGCGGATTCTTTCTTCGGGGAGGCAGCGCGAAACCTCAAGGGCTGACCGAACGGATATGATTAAGGTCTGTTTTACGCTTTTAGAAAACAGAATATCAGAGCCTGGAAGCAAACTCATACACCTGAGAATAACGGGGCCAAATGAACAGGTATTGATTTCGGGAGATGAGGATGGATACAGCGCATCGAGAACAATAGATTACGCAAATGAACGTCTAGACGCTTGCGTATTTTATACAAATGAGGGAGAGGGTTCCGGCTTAGAGCCCGGAACATATCTAGTTGAAATCCTAGAAGATGAGGTTGTCATCGGCAGTGTCACTACAGACATGAGATAAAAACCATTCGCCCTCACATATAAATTACAGAAAAAAAATGCTTGTTTTTGGTTGACTTTCGGTCAATGAAAATGACATCAACAGAAACTGGGAGAAGGGGTGAATTGTTTGCTGAAAAATACCTTCAATCCATTGGATTTAAGATCATCGATAAAAACTGGAGGTGGCGAAAATGCGAAATAGACTTAATTGCGATTCACAACGGGACGGTGGTTTTTGTAGAAGTGAAAACAAGAGGAAGCAAAGCGCTTGATGAGGGCGTCGAGATAAAACAAGGGCAGAGACAACGAATTGTCGTGGCTGCAAGTGCATACCTTGCGATGAAGGTGACGGGTAATATGGAGTGTCGATTTGACCTTGTTCGTGTACAGATGTCTAAAGGAGATTGGAGGTTAGACCATATACAAGATGTATTTGAAGGAGCTTCTATATAGAGTGATGTATCTTTGTTGACTAAATATTTTCTGTGATATGAAAAAGCAAACCGGTTCAGGCCGCCGAGGAGGCGCCCGAAGAACCAAACCCGAATCTAAAGCGTTTCTACCTAAACGCAAATTATCCCAAACCAGTTCTAAAAGCACCGAGACTGACGGAGAGGCCGGAGAGAAAGTTGGCGCGAAGAAGGGAGGGAAAGCCGGCGCGAAAGTTGGCGCTAAGAAGGGAGGAAAGTTTAGCGCCAAGGGGAAACCTAAGGTTTCAAAAACCCGAACAGGCGGATATAAGTCCGAAGGTCGAAGACGTAGGCCTGAAACAAAACAAAAGCCACTTCCAGATTCCAATGCTCCGATGCGGCTCAATCGTTTTGTCTCTCAAGCAGGGATTTGCTCAAGACGTGATGCCGATGTATTAATCGCTGCAGGAGTCGTGAGTGTAAATGGAGAGATTGTCTCTGAGATGGGTTTCCGTGTTTTGCTTACTGACAAAGTACAGGTCGAAGGAGAGACAATTAAAGCAGAAGCAAAGCAATATATTCTTCTTAATAAACCTAAAAACTTCTTAGCTACTGATGAGGACCCACAAGGTCGAAGGACTGTTATGCAGCTTATCAAGGGCGCATGCAAGGAGCGCGTAGTGCCAATAGGGCGATTAGATCGAGATACGACAGGTTTGTTGTTGTTCACGAATGATGGGGAAATGGCCAAACGCCTTACGCACCCAAAAGTGGGTGTGCGAAATTTATATCACGCCACTTTTAAAGAGAAGGTCAGTAAAGTAGATTTAGAGAAAATGCTTGAGGGGTTTGAATTAGATGGCAAGTTTGTGAAGTTTGACAAGGCGAGTTTTGTGAAAGAAGACCCGCGTGAAATAGGCGTAGAAATTCATTCGGGAAGGAATAGAATCGTGCGACGCATATTCGAACATTTCGGGTATAAGGTTACAAAATTAGATCGGGTAATCTTTGCTTGCCTCAC
>JAPKBK010000144.1 GCA_028823435.1 Flavobacteriales bacterium | reverse complement strand
GTCGCGAAAAGGAAAGAAAATAGTTTCATCACAGTAGTTTTAACAGCAGATTTAGCCACTTGAAAGACGCACTAAAATGAAATTCGTTGCATCGGAATGCAAATTAACATACATCCCCGAAAGCGGCGAGAATTTCTAAAATGTCAGCAACCCCAACAATTCCATCCATGTTCAGATCGTACAGGCAACCTGTGGCACACCCAAATTCGCTTAGGACAGCGAGGAGATCGCTGACTGTAACCGAGCCGTCATTGTCAACATCTTCAGGACATCCAACAACCACTGAGGCTTCAATATAGATTACTTGAGTATAAAAGGCAGCGTTACCACAGTCGTCTAGAGCGGTGAATGTTCGGTGTACTTCGTACGCCTCTGGGCAAGGTCCACCTACGAGAACGACGTCAATTGTAACATTTACCTGTGTACAGTTGTCAGATGCAGCAGCACTACCTAAATCAGTTAATTCGCTATCGCATGTTGTTGTGATATCCGAAGGAACAGTGGTAAATATTGGAGGAGTGCTATCTGTAAAAGAAATTGTCTGAGTGAATGTACTGATGTTTCCACATCCATCGGATGCTGAGTAAGTGCGTGTTACATTCCCCCCAGCGCATCCCTGTCCACTATCAATATCAGTGAAACTTAAGGTGACAGGCGAGCATGGGTCAGATGGACTTGCGGTTATTTCATTAAAAGCGTTGAGATCATCACAAGCGACACTCACGAGACTTGGTGTACCTGAAAAGTCTGGCCCCTGGGTATCAGATGTTCCGGCCTCCCAAAGCCATGCGTTGTATACCAACTCTGGGTAGTCAATGTATGGGTTTCGATTTCCTTGTTGGGACGCGATCTTGTCATTGCGCGAGATTTCAGTTGCGTCTGCGGGATCATTGAGATGCCATTGATATAAAGTGGCCGTAGGCCCCATTTGGGATATCGCTCCAGCCGCGCCTGGGTACATTGTATAGAAGTAGAAAGCCGCACGCGCAACGTCGCCTTTGCGATCTTCTCTAGGCTCCCAATCTCCACCAGAGCTTTCAGACCACACTTCATGGTTACTTGGGATACTTCCCTGTGAAGTATATGTATTGTTTATAGCGCCATACCACTGGGCTTGCCCATCGGGGACTTCATTGTATGGCTTGTTACCTCTCGCGCTATTTACAGACCCATGACAAGGTTTAAGGATATGAATGTCAGACTTCATGGGCTCTGATGATCCGAAAAAACTCTGTGGAACCAAATGCTCTGCGTTAATCGGGTTTGGATAAGTTACATATCCCCCCGATTGTGAAAAACCGGTGTAAACACATTCTATTTGGCCTCCATCAATATCAATGTAACCATACATCTGTCTCCTCGCTTCATTGTACCCGAGGCTGCTGTGGTATCCATTGAACCAATTTGTTTGCAACCAGCTTTGGAGCTCAGAAAGGTGGATATCTGTGGGAGGTGCTGCTTGACTCCAAGCAAAACCACATGGTGCAAATAAAAGGGCAAACAAAAAAGTGAAAGCGGGTAAGAGTCGTCTAATCATAGAAGTATACATAATATATTAATATAGTAAAAGAGTAGGGCAATATCCTAACGAAAGCGCAAAGAAATGGGTTGCTTCATAAACATTTTTAAAAGCATATTGTTCCCCACTCCATTAAGAAGATCAGAAGATCATCAGTGCCTATCGTTCCGTCGAGATTGAAATCTCCCGGACAATTGTCGTCGCAAACTTCAGCAAACAAACAGGTTCCATCATCAAGATTTGCAGTTAAGTCGAAGTTTAAGGCGTCGTGATACGTACACCCCATAAAGGCATCCGTTTGACACATCAAACCATCTGAAACCGAATAAGGGTTGAATTCTGTAAACTCAGGGTTTGTGCAGCCTGGGCAACTTTCTAAGCTATTAAAACAGACAACGTCTAGGGACATTGGGTTATTGACAAATATCGATCTTTCGCTGAGCTCCTGGACAGAATTGTCATCCATATATTGATAAACAAATTCTCCTTCAGATGCTTGAATTTCAAACTTATACACCCCGAAACTTACGTTTTCCCCTGGAACCACGCCCAGTTCTGTTACAAGAGAGGCTGCACCGCCATGTGTGAACATATCGACCCTAAGCACGATGAGAAACAGACATGATCCATCGTCAACGGTGGCTGCTGGATTGAAGTTTAAAGCTTCTGCATTGTTACAATCTGGAATGAAAATAAAATCTGAGCCATCACAGTTTTGGTCCACGCCGTCGTTTGGTATTTCTGGTGCTCCGAGGTAAATGGACGCGTCAGTATCGTCGCAATCTCCTTCAGAATCTAACATTCCATCGCCATCTTCATCGACGCCGAAATAACATGAACCGTCATCGACCAATACACCGTTGTCGTAATTCATAGCATTTATGTCACGACATCCTTCAATTTCCGACAACGGTATTTTTCGCGCCCGATACACGGTGAAATATTCTCCGAGTTGAATTTCCCAAACAATTTCTCCCTGATTGTTGATCTCAGTAACCAATGTCCCTTCTCCCTGACCTGCATTTGCATTGCCCCATGCGATGAGTGTGTTTCCATTTTCTAGACGTTCAACACTGCCTTGGGCAGGGGAATATATTTCGCTGGGGTGTGAGTAAGACCAAACCCTTGTCGCAGTCATTGCGATGGTATCGAGTTCATACTCTACGACTCTAGAATACCCAGGCTGGTTGCCCGAGGTGATATTGTTGTCGAATAGTAGGATGCGATTCCCACCGATGTCATTTACATCATGCTGCTTTAAAAAACTTCCCCAGTCGGGATCATCTATCTGGAAATTATTTTCATAGGCGCCTAGTTTCCAGTCGATTGACCAATCTGTGGGGTTGAGCCTTGCGACAGTACTGATGTTGCGGAAACTCATTAATAACCCACCCTGAGCGTCAATATCAAAGGCATTCCAATGTAGATAATCTACGAGTTGATAACTGAGATTGTCCGACGCAGTAACAGGGATATGCTCTAGCCCATGCCATTCACGTAAAATATTTTCGTCCACATCCATATGTATCAGAAGAGGTTGTATGACTTCCGCATCTTCAACTCCTCCATAGCTGGTCAAGTCCATGCTTACGTAATCATTCACGACAAACAGATACGACCCGTCTTCAAACCTGTGTACGTCATGATAGTCCGTTTCGGGAATCATACTCAGCCCCAAAGTATCAGTAGGCGTAAGGTTGTGGTCGACGGTTACCCATTTACGAATGGAATAATTGTAAAATACAAATTCATCATCGCCCCAGGGCTCAAAAATAAAACCCCGCACAGGGGAGTGGCTGTTGAAAACCAGCTCTGCATCTTCATCGAATGCGCAGAGGTATATTTGGTTTGCGGATTGAACGGGGGCCATGACAATGACTCCTGGAGCAGCCTCCGTCGAGGTTGTGAGAACAGTATAAGTCGGGTTTTGGGCGAAACAAGAGGAGTCGCATAATCCCACTACAAGAGCAATGAGTCCAAAACATATAGCTTGAACCGATCTCATATTGTCATTGAATGCCATTGTTTAAAGATACGAAATTAGCGTCAATCCTATTCTTCGACGTCCTCGATGGCATCTTCATCAGTGGAGATTTCAAGGAAATCTGATGCCTCAGCTTTGTCAAGTGTGGCAATCTCCTTGAGTTTTCGAGTCATCACATTCGTTCTCGTATTTCGTAAATCGTACAAAGATTTTGACGCTTTACTCAACTGATCATCCACTTTTTCGAGTTGGCCAGAGAATTTATTAAACTCAGTTTTAACGGCCTCCAAGGTTTTCCATACTTCACTGCTTCTTTTCTGTACAGCCAGGGTTCGGAATCCCATTTGTAAGCTATTCAGAAGCGCAGAAAGCGTTGTCGGCCCTGTGACTGTAATGCGGTATTTTCTCTGCAGAATCTCGAAAAGTCCAGGGTGCCTAAGCACTTCGGCGTATAAGCTTTCTACAGGCAAAAACATGATTCCGAAATCTGTCGTATGAGGTGGGTCAATGTATTTTTCACTGATGTCTTTTGCAAAAGATTCAATGGTTTTTAAAAGGACTTTCTGGGCATGTTCAATCGTGTCTTTTTCTCCCTCTTCATAAGCATTCAAAAGTCTGTCGTAATTCTCAATAGGAAATTTAGAATCTACGGGGAGCCACACTTCATCATCGTGATCTTGTCCAGGCAGTTTAATGGCAAATTCGACATGTGCTTGACTGCCTTTTTTCGTTGCGACATTTTTTGAATACTGATCGGGCGTTAATATCTGTTCGAGAATGTTTTCAAGCTGATACTCGCCCAATACTCCCCGGGTTTTAACGTTCGACAGAACCTTTTTCAAATCACCCACACCTTTCGCAATATTTTGCATTTCTCCGAGCCCCTTGTGAACCATTTCCAACCGTTCACTTACTTGCTTAAATGATTCTCCCAATCTTTTCTCAAGCGTTGTTTGCAGCTTCTCATCCACTGTTTTCCTCATCTCAGTAAGTTGCTGCGTATTGTCTTCACGAATCGTCTTAAGGTTCTTTTCTATTGTTTCCTTAATGTCGCTTTGTTGTTTACTGAAGTCACTAAACTGCTGGCGAACAAGTTCATTCAGACTTTTGTTGTTTTCCTTATTTGTTTCAGAAAAAGCGTTCAAATTCGTTCCCAACTCTTCTCGACTTGCCTTTGCAACTTCTCCGCTTTCTTTTCGATTTCTCTGAAATTCATCCTTCAAGGTTTCATCAAACTTGGAAATAGAACGTGTAATCTCCACCAACTTCTCAGAAGGATCGACACTTTTATTTTGTCTAAGCAGTATCATTAAATTGGCAAAAACAAGCAGTATAATTACAGCAAGAAGGACAACAGTGAGGTTCATTTATTGTTCAGCGTTTAGAGTATGATGGCGCGATTTTCTTCGCCCATTAAAGGTATAC
>JAPKBK010000143.1 GCA_028823435.1 Flavobacteriales bacterium | reverse complement strand
TTATTGAGGGATTTCTGCGCCGCCAAACCTTCCCGAGCTCATCATAAGTACACAGTGATTTTCTTGGGGAATTTTTATAAGCCGATTCTCCAGTTGATCTACGGATGTTATGACCTCAAGGTCTTCTCTGTCAAAACAATCGATGACTTCTTGTATTGAAATAGCGGGAAGCCTTTTGTGCTTGACCACTTCAGGATCATAGAATACGACGGCATGATTCACAGCGTTCATGCTTCCTTTGTATTGTGGCAGGAAGTTTTTATTCAAACTTGAGAATGTATGAAGTTCAAAGACTGCGGTGACTGCCCTGTCTGGGTAAGACCCCACGACTCCTGCTTGTGTCGCTTTCAGTTTTGAGGGGGCATGCGCAAAATCTCTGTAGATGGTAAAGTTTTTTTCGGGTCTGTCTACAGCAACTTCAAGCCGTCTAGCAGCCCCTGTAAATCCTTTGATGGCGTCATCGAATGCTCCGACATCTATTCCCAATGATTTGCACACGGTTCTCGCTCCAGCGAGGTTTTGGAAGTTGTGTGCGCCCACAAGACGTGTTTTTACGCAGGTTTCATCAGAATAGGTGATCTCGGATGCGCCATTGCCCGGAATGCTTGTAGGTGTCTTATAAGGCGTAAAATGGATGTCTGGCCTATCGGTGAGGGCTTCTTCAATAAGACATACGAGTTGCGGATCTTCACTACAATAGGCCAGTGTTGCGCCTTTCTCCATTGTTCCTATAAATTGACGGAATGTGTCTAAGTAGCTTTCTTCAGTGGGGAAGACATTGATGTGGTCCCAAGCGATGCCTGTAATGATTGCAATATGGGGCTTGTAGTGAAGGAATTTGGATCTGCGGTCTATGGGCGAACTCAGGTACTCGTCTCCCTCAATAATCGCCAGATCGTTTGCTTCATCTAGCTTAAGCATCCGGTCAAACCCCGCGAGTTGAGCGCCCACCATATAATCCGCATTCCGCCCTAGCGCGTTAAGGACGTGAAGAATCATAGACGTGATTGTTGTTTTCCCGTGCGATCCACCGACGACGACCCGTTGTTTCTTTTCAGTTGCTTTGAATAAAAATTCTGGATACGATTGTATGCTCAGTCCGATCTCTTTCGCTTTGGCAAGCTCTGGATTGTCTCTAAGGGCATGCATACCTAGGATTACGACATCTATTTCCTTTGTGATTGAATCGGGATACCAACCTTCACTCTCTGGTAAAAGCCCTGCATCTTTAAGTCTGCCTCGACTCGGTTCAAAGATTTGGTCATCACTGCCTGACACCTCATGTCCCAAATGATCAAGTGCGAGCGCAAAATTATGCATCGCACTGCCTCCTATCGCTATTAGATGAATCCTCATGTGGTAAAGTTGAACATTTGTATCCTCACTTTTGCGTTATTAAAAACCTTTTTCCCACATTGCGCTTATGAAAATTATGCATGGCTTCTCAGATGGTATTCGTACTTCTTTTAAGGCGCTTCCTTTTATGATTAGAAATAAAATGCTGATTTGGTTCCTTCCCGCATTTTTTCTGACGCTTGCTTTGAGCTATGGTGCTTTTGCGCTCATAGATATGGCTGTTGATGCTGCGGACAGCCTGTACACGAATACGTTTGGAGCACATGCTTTGGATGTGTGTGGAGAAGGGATGGTCGTCATGGATTGCATTGAGGAAGTATTCAGAGCCATAGGGTCTTACATGTTGGGTATCGTGATTTGGGTGGGGTTGTTTTGGCTTAAGATAAAATTATTGAAATATGTCGTACTTGCTTTTCTGGGGCCTGTCATGTCTGTCATATCCGATGTGACTGAAGAGAAATTAACAGGCGTGAAGCGTCCTTTCTCTTTAAAGAAATTTCTTCTAGAGGTTTTTCGCGGCATCCGAACTGCGCTTCTTTATTTATTTATAGAATTATTTCTCGCGATACTTTTGTTAGTCATTGCACTTGTTGCGGGATGGGTCTTCCCCGTATTGCTGCCTTTCATTGCGCCCCTTGAAGTGATTGTTGCGTTCATCATCGGTGCTTTCTTCTATGGAGCAGCTGCCCTAGACTATGTCTGGGAAAGAGAAGATGTGGGTGCTTTTGGTTCGTTAGGCATGGCGTATAAATCGCGTAGGCTAGCTGTTGGAATAGGTGTTCCCTTTGCGATTTGGATGGCAATTCCCATCGTGAACTTTACGCTGGCTCCCATTTTTGCGCCCGCTTTGGCAACAGTTGCTGCGGTGCTCGCATTAAAGGGAGGAGGAAAGAAGAATTCAAGTTCTCAGTAAGTCCATCTTGTCAATACGTCGACAGGGTATTATTTAACTTCTTCTACAATCCCGCCTATAGAAGCGAGATCGTCAAAGAAAGTGGGATAGCTTTTTGCAACACATTCCGCATTTAAAATCTCCACTTCAGCACCTCCTGCACATCCCAAGATAGCTGCAGCCATGACGATGCGATGATCTCCATGTGGATTGATTCTACAGGCCTTGGTTTTTCCAGGATGGACAATGAGGTCGTCCTTGTCCCGTTCGATTGTAATGCCCGCTTTTGCAAATTCTGAGATGAGGACGGAAGCTCTGTCAGACTCCTTTCCCACGAGTCTATGTGCACCACTTAACCTTGAGGGTTTGTTGCTGAAGCAAGCCAAAGCGGCGAGAACAGGGAAGAGGTCAGGAGCGTTTGTGAGGTCGAGATTAAAGGCCCTGGGGCGTTTCTTCTTGATGCTCAATCCCTCATCTGTACCTAGAATATGATATCCCGCAAAGAGCAATGCGCCCTTAATGCTTGAATCGGCTTGGGTAAAGTCACCTCTTATCCCTGTGACTTCTAGATCGGGTTGTGCGCACAGTGCCCCCAAAACCAAAAGTGTGGCAGCGGCGCTCCAGTCGCCATCAATGTTGAAGTTTCCACCACGCCCGGTTTGGCTTGAAGGGATGTGAAAAACATCAAGTCCTTCAGATGTTTCATGCGTATAATCCAGATCGAAAGTTCGCAGGACCTCAAGCGTCATGTCTATGTAGGGACGGGATGTAATCCCTTTGACAGTGACTTTAGAATCTTTCTCAGCATAGGGCAATGCCAGCAGGAGTCCTGTAAGAAACTGCGAGCTTACACTGCCATCAAGATGTATTTCTCCACCGGCTAGAGGTCCTTCTATTTCAACAGGCAAAGTGCGCGCCGAAGTACAGGTTACCCCTAGTTTTTGTAATCCATCAGTGACCATGTCGATGGGGCGAGACAACAATGTTCCCTTTCCCGTTAATAAGATGGTCGAATTCGCTAGCGCCGCAATGGGCGCGAACATTCTGGCTGCGAGACCTGATTCGCCAGCGTTGAGTTCTTGTGCGCGAGGCCGTGGAATTCCGCCCGCGGTGGGTGTGATGCGAATGGCCTCTTTTCCAAGTTCTATTTCTGCGCCAAGAACGGCAGCCATTTCTAGTGCGGATGTCGTGTCGTCACTTTCGCTAATGCCATGTATCATTGATGGTGAATCAGCAAGAAGGGCGGCAGCGATGAATCGAGCGCTTAGGCTTTTTGAAGGAGGCGCAGAGATTTCTCCTGACAGTGTGCTAGGTGTAACGCGAAGAATCATTGCGCTGAGGCTGGCTTGCGTCCGACATAAATACTTGCAATCCCACCAGTCAGAGGTGTCGCGCTCAGGTCTTCAAAACCGGCTGAAGCAAGTCGGTCAAGGAAAGCACGTCCCTCAGGAAATGCCATCACACTTTCTGGCAGGTAGGTGTATGCCGCGGGATCTTTAGAAACGAGCTTCCCAAGAGTCGGCATGATATGTTTAAAATAAAACCCGAACAACTGCTTAATAGGAAATACTTTAGGCTTACTGAATTCAAGTATAACTGTAAGTGAATTAGGTGCAAGTACGCGATACATTTCTGAGAGTCCACGGTCTAGGTTTTCAAAATTTCGTACGCCGAATGCGACTGTGTATGCCTCAAAAGATGCATCTTCAAATGGAAGGTTTTCGGAGTCGCCTTGAATCAATGAAATATGATTTGTAAGACCTTTTGTTTTTAATTTCTTGACGCCTACATCTAGCATTCCTTGCGAAATGTCTATGCCTGTAATTTTTGCGTCTAGCCCCATTCTAATGGCTTCAATTGCGAAATCTCCGGTACCAGTTGCCATGTCAATGATGGTTTTCGGAGCGACCGCTTCGCGCTTTAAAATTCGGATGCATCGCTTGCGCCAAAGCACATCTATTCCCAATGAAAAGAAGTGATTTAAAAAGTCATAGCGATGTGCGATGCTGTCGAACATTCTTTGGACTTGCTTTTTCTTGTCTTCCTGTTCAGGAGACGTATACGGAGTGACTTTTGTTCCCATGAATTTTTTATCAAATTAACCGATCACAGAAAAACCTGCAGGTTAATAATTGTTACAGACCTCATATTTCAGATAAAAGTGTGTTTAAATCGACTGTAACAACACCACTTTGCTCACAAACAAGGCCACCTGCGATGTTTGCAGTTTCAGCGATATGTGTAGGAGAAGCTCCTGAAGCAAGCATCAATGCGGCTGTTGCAATGACAGTGTCCCCAGCGCCACTGACATCAATGATTTTGCTTGGACGGCAAGGGAAATGAGTGTGGACAACACCCTCTGATGGTGCGTGAACCCACATGCCGAAGCTCCCTAGAGTCGTCAGGGAAACAATCGGATGTATTTTTTCGTGTAAGGAATGTATCGCAGATGGCAATCCTTCTGGAATGTTAACCTCGTGTTTGAGGCCTTCACGGAGTTCCTTGAGGTTTGGCTTGAACAAATCAACACCACGATAATTGAGAAACCCTTTCAATTTCGGATCTACAGCAACAGGGATGGCGCGCTTGCGTGCTTCTAAGATGAGCCCAGAGATCAATTCTTTCGTGAGAACGCCTTTGTCGTAATCCTCAAAAATAACAACGTCTATGCTTTTGTTGTCTAGAATAGAAATGCAAGAAGACA
>JAPKBK010000142.1 GCA_028823435.1 Flavobacteriales bacterium | reverse complement strand
TAAAAAAAGCCCCAACATTTTCTGTTGGGGCTTTTTTATGCGCAATATTTTCACTCACAGAATATTTTCACTCACAGATTAATCCATAAGCTGCAAGAAGCGTCAAGAGGTCTACTGAATCAACACTGCCATTGGCATTTGTATCGAAGTAACACGCTGCACCTAAAGTGACCACTTCACATTCTCCAGACTCAGCATTCCAAACAGTACCTGTCCCACAGAATTCGTTTGGCGTGAGCACACCATTGCAATCAAAACCTACGGGATCTTCTATACAGCTGCTGTCTTCTTCTGTCGCTAGAGGATCATAGTTACATGCTGTGACATCTGTACAACCATCCACCTCATCATCCGGACAAACACCATCCAAGTCCTCATCGAAGATGTCACAACCACAGGCCGTTAATATTCCTGAGCCATCCCAAACCCCATGACAATCCTGAACATAGGAGTCTCCATTGCTGTCAACGACCTCTGACCCGTCATTTGCAAAGGTAAAAGCGCCAGGGTTAGCGATCTCACCATCTAAGTTTGCGAAATAGACTTTGAGAACATTCGTGTTTCCTGGAATGTTCACTTCTGCCCTCGCCCAATATGCAAGACTCGAAAACGAAGCATTGTCAGTGGTGGTTTCAATATGAAGCGCAGAAACATTCGAATATGTATTGTCATAGATGTCTATTTCATTTGACAGAAGCACACTCGTGGCCCCGATGATCATATGGAATGAATTGTTAAACACACTTAAATCAGTGGTCGAGGCAGCTTGAATACCAATACTAATAAACTCACCCTCGAAATATACTGGGGTGATATTTGAAAATGTATTCCCTGAGATCTGAGTCCCCGTCGCACCATTTGTAGAAAGTGAGATTGCAGCTCCAGAGATGTCATGAAATGTATTCCCTTCTATCAAAGTGCCTGAAACAGGCGCGCCACTTGGTGTGTTCTGATAACATAGCACGCCATAACTTAATGGAGATCCATTTACAGGGTTTGCAAGTGCCATTCCTGAAATGTCACAGTTTCTGACAACTGCATTGTCAGCTCCCGTTAAAATCTCAATTCCAGAAACGGTATTGCCATCTCCGAGAATCGAAATCCCGTCAACGGTCACAGCAGGACCTGTAATCGTTATCCCGTTCAGATGCCCAGTTGCATCAATAAAGGCTCCTGGATCGGCTTGCAACACGATAGAAGCGGATATAGACACCGGGTCATAGGTCCCGGCTGGAACAATTAGAACATTTGAACCACCCGCTGCAGCTGTAGCCACTGTCGCATCAATGGCCCCTTGTAACGTGTTGTCGCCATTGCATAGCCCAAACATGTCATTGTAAAAGCACCCATTGTCAAAATTCGCGTCAGGATCATAATTACACGCATCAGAATCGGTACAACCCTGAATGATTTGGGGATAATAAACAATCGTAGATGTTAATGTTGTCTCGTTTTGACAGCCATCTGTCGCCAAATAAGTACGCGTAATGGTTTGGGCCAAATCGGCCCCTTCACTTTCATCTACGGATGAAGATTCAACCATCGTTAGCACTGCGTTTGGATCGCACGCATCCATGATCTCAGTCACAGGCAAAGGAATCGTATCCCCGTCCAGCCAATACACTTCAAGTAAATCTGGCGGAACAATCGCAAATGTCGGAGGCGTTGTATCTGTGAAAGCAATCGATTGAATCCGTGTGTCGGTATTGCCACATGGGTCAGAAATCGTAAAAGTTCGGGTTACATTTCTCTCTCCTGGACAATCCCCCAGTTCTTCAGATAGCGTTTCAATGATTGAAGCGGTTGAGCATTCATCATAAAACGCGGGCAATTCTAACGGGATTTCAACATCACATGAAAGCAACGTATCAGGAGGGAATGATGTGAAAACAGGAGCAATATTGTCTGTGATGATCACCGTTTTTGAGGCTGTGCTCGAATTCCCGCAAACGTCTGTCGCGACATACGTCAAAGTTGATATTGCTTGGCCCACGCAGGTTCCTTCAGGCAAATATGAAATTGAAGATGTCACAGTGAATTCACTGCAGTCATCTAAAATCTCTGGTGGATCGTTCACGAGGTTGCCCCCACATTCGGCAAACACAGTGTCCGCACTTAAAAGAATCTGAGGGGCTGTGATGTCCGTGACAGTAATGAGCTGTGTGGCTGACACGGCATTGCCACATCCATCTTCAACTGTAAATATGCGTTCTCTTACATAACTCAAAGGACAATCACCATTTGTAATCACCTCATTCAACGTGATTGAAACATCACTACATTCATCCGTAGCTGTTGCATAACCAAGCGCCTCATCTGAGGGCATCTCATCTGCACAATCCAACTCTAAATCAGCTGGGATGAACGAAAACACAGGAGCGGTTGTATCTATAACTGTGATTGTCTGTAGTCCTGACGCTGTATTTCCACACGCATCCGTTGCTGAAAAAGTTCTCACAAGGGTCATCAAACCGCAATTTGAGATGATTGTATCGACCTCTTCGATAACAGCGAGGTTTTCATTTGTACATTCATCATATGCAGTCGCCAATTCTAAAAATGGAACCGCAGGACAACTCACAGAGATGTCTTCCGGAACATTAAGAATGGGTGGAATGTCATCCTCAACAGTGATGACTCTGGAGGCATTTACTGAAGCGCCGCACGCATCTGTTAATGAATACGTCTGGGTTTGGACAAGAGACCCCATACAATTAGGGTAAGACACCTCTCCATCTTCTATGTAAGTCATCCCCATTTCACAATCATAGGTCGCCGATTCAAGAATTACAGCTTCAGCACATGACAATGTCAGACTTGAAGGGACGCTTAAAAATGAAGGGGGCGCTTGATCGTGAATATATATTGTCCGAGTTTCAACCGTGGTATTCCCGCAGTTATCGGATGCGGTAATTTCATATGTTCTGAGTATGGTGCCTTCGCATGAAACGGATTCAGATGTATCGAAATTTAATGAAACATAAGACTGACAATCATCTTGTGCTGCAGGATAAATATTCACTAGATCGGTCTCACATAAATGAGCGCCATCAATGGGTCTTATGATTACAGGTGGAGTGGTATCTGAAAACGTAAAGGATTGTAACGCCGATATTGTCTCTCCACAAATCTCAGCTGACCACGTTCTTTCAACCATATAAGAATTGAGACACTCTCCGAGAATTGTTAAATCTTGATAGTTGAGAACCTGGATGCCATTACAAGATGTGCCTAGGGTGTCAAGCGCAACAATCGGGTATTCTATTTCAGAAGGCATGTCATCATTGCAACTCAAAGTTAAATCATCTGGGAAAGATGAAAAGCTTAACAGAGGCTCAGAAGTTTGGGCGAATAGGTGAGCAGATAAACCCAAGAAAACAAATGAAAAGAAAAAAGCTTTATTCAAATTACTTCGCATGGTTAAATTTGGTACAAGTCACTTTGCAGTTCATTCTACATCGCACTTGAACGCTTCACAAATATTGCGAAAGCATTGTACCAATTTTGAGTAAACAATTGATACTTATCCACTAACATAAATAATTGAATTGCAGCTTCAATTACAAAGTGAACCTATAATTGAAAGGAATATCAAGAGGTCACTTATTGAAATATAACCATCATTGTCTAAATCTCCGGCACATTCAAAACTTGCGTAAACACACGTTCCATCGTCTGTTGTTGCAGCAGGAAGAAAATTACATGCCAAAGGGTCAATACACCCTGAAAGGTAACAAGAACCGTCGTCATAGGTTGCGGTAGGGTTATAATTTGCAGCGAACGTATACATGCAGCCTGGAACAGGCCCCGCACAAATTAAATGAGTAACTGATGCTCCGAAATTCCCAAATCCAGAAGCCCAAATATCTCCATTGTTATTGAGCACTTGATATCCCCCACCGAAATTCAAGCCATCCCCAAAAGCATCGAAGACGGTAAACGCGTAGCACCCGTCATTCAGACAAATACTTCTGCTGTATATACTTATCTGATCATCATTGTCATAAGGCCCCCCTCCCATGACAAAGTCTCCATTCTCACCTGTCAAACTCCAAGTCGTTTCAGACGCAAAAAAATCAGGTTCTATGACAACCGTGCATTGTTCAATATCTTCTCTTGTAAACACTGACGTTGCAGTGTTGTTTTGAATCCAGTCATCTTGACCTTCAGAAAGCCAATATACCTCAAGTGACAACGCATGATCTCCCATAGAAACAGAAAGTGAATCGAGATCCAGTTGGACACTGTTTCCGGACGCAAGCTCACCGAACCACGTCACAGATACAGATTCATTGGCATCTAGCGTAGCCTGAAGCTCAAAGGAAGTGACGGACTGTGTCCCATAATTTACAATTCTCACATGGGGGTTTGCTGATGCATCACATGTGACAGGTCCAGGTTGTACGACTTCAGAGATTCCGATATCTCTCTCAGAGATAGGCGTACAAGAAAGAGAATTCAATAGTGAGACACGTTGCACATAGAGTGTGTTGCGCATACGTGAGGTTTGGCCAGCAGTAAATGTATTTTTACACTCCTGCGCCGTGTAATCCATATAATTCTCTATTTGTGCATTCGCGCACGCTGGAGTAGTAAGACATCCTGAATTTGTCACAGTCGGGGGCGTGTCACATACCTGATCACCTTCTGTTTCACACGTCACCTCACTCTCACAAGAGGACACAGAATTTGTATTGTGGAACGTATGGTAGAGCCCCAAATAATGGCCTACTTCATGCGTGAGGATTCGATTTAAATTCGCCCATGTTTTCAGGTTCCCCTCTGTACCAAATGTGTTGTAAAGCAAAGTCACACCGTCTCTTACATTGTCAAAAGGAAAGTAAGCAAAGCCCTGGGTACCATTTCCCCCATTATTCCCGTCAATCTCAGTCACTACAAAAATATTGAAATACGTATCTCGAGGCCAAGCCACCGACGCTTTCACCTCGGTCTCATCCGCGCCAACACCTA
>JAPKBK010000141.1 GCA_028823435.1 Flavobacteriales bacterium | reverse complement strand
GTAAGTTGGTGGCTAGAGGGGCATATTAACAAAGGCCGATCAAAAGTGAATTTTTCACTTTGGGACCAGTATACACCTGACCAGAAAGACGCACTGAAAAAAGAAAGCGCTGACATGATTGAAAAGAAATGGATGCCCATTCTGACATACAAAATAACACACGCAGATGCGAGACTTAACGAAGCGCAAAGACGCATGCTGATCGATTGGCTTAAAGAGTAAACGACACCTTGCATCTTCGTACCTTTGCAATCAAGAATATGAGCGAAGAAAAAACACAACCCGAAGGAATCGGTCTCCCCGATTTACCTCCAATGCCTGCAGGGGCAGAATATCCTGAAGGACACAAAGCAGGCTTTGTGAATATTGTGGGATCTCCCAACGTGGGGAAAAGCACACTGATGAATCGTCTTGTAGGTGAGAATATTAGCATTATCAATGCAAAAGCCCAAACGACACGCCACCGCATCATGGGCATCGTCAACCAGCCCAATTGGCAAATCGTGTACAGCGACACCCCCGGCGTTCTAGACCCCGCATACAAACTGCAGGAAGGAATGATGAAGTTTGTGAAGACCGCACTTCAAGATGCAGACATCCTTATTTTTGTGACAGATGTTTACGAGGATGCAATGGCACACGAAGCTACTTTTGATAAAATCGCCAACATGGACATCCCTGTCTTTGTGTTAATTAATAAAGTAGATTTGGAGGGGCAAGAGGTGGCAATGAAAAGAGCTGATTATTGGAAAAAGAAAATACCGAGAGCACAAGTCGCTCCGATAAGTGCGCTCCACAATTTTAATGTAGATACTTTACTCGACAGCATTGTCGCACGTTTGCCCGAAGCCCATCCATTCTTTCCGAAGGATGAACTGACTGACAAGCCTATGCGATTTTTTGTGTCTGAAATCGTCAGAGAAAAGATTCTTACACATTACAAGCAAGAAATACCCTACAGCTGTGAAGTTGTCGTCGAAGAGTTTCGGGAAGAGCCACATATATTTCATATTAGAGCTGAGATCAGAGTGGCCAGAGAATCTCAAAAAATGATCGTCATAGGCGCTGGCGGAAATATGATCAAGAGAGTAGGCACCGATTCTAGAAAAGAGCTTGAATCTTTCCTAGACAAGAAGGTGTTCCTCGATTTGTATGTGAGAGTGGATAAGGACTGGAGGAATGATGAAAGCAAACTGAAACGTTTTGGATACTTTGATTAATTGATTTACTTCCCTCCTGCCAAAATCAATTTGGGACTTAAAGTTCTCGCCAGACGAGAAGATGGTTTCCACAATATTGAAAGTATTTTCATCCCTACCCAACTGTGTGACATTCTTGAAGTTCACAAACGTGACAATGCACCAGAAGGTGACTTCAAACTTGAATGTTCTGGCATAGAAGTGAATGGCAGCATTCAAGACAATACCATCGTCAGGGCGCATCAGATATTGTCTGAAAAATTCAGACTACCAGCCTTAGAAGCAAAACTGCATAAAGTCATCCCTACAGGCGCAGGACTTGGAGGAGGGAGTTCAGATGGCACTTTTATGCTGAAGGCAATCAATGACATTTGCCGATTAGAATTAAGCGAGGATACCTTGGAGAAATATGCAGAGGCGTTGGGAAGTGACTGTCCTTTTTTTGTGAAAAACAGAACCGCATTTGTCTCGGGTAGAGGAGAAACCCTAACTCCAATTCACAATGAAAAGGGAGCACTTAGACTGAAAGAGATGATGATTATGATCATACATCCCGGGGTCCACATTAACACTTCACAAGCCTTTTCTTGGCTGAAAGAGGACAAGATCAAGCATGAACATCAAGCGCACCAAGTGTCACAACACACGAATAAACACAATGACTTTCTCTTAGGCACGCCAATAGAGAAGTGGGGTGATTTATTCATGAACGATTTTGAGGAGTCTGTAACAACCAGATTTGAGCCGGTCAAAAAAGCGCGCCAACTCTTGCAGGACTCTGGGGCAGATTATATTCAAATGACAGGAAGTGGATCCTCCGTGTATGGCATATTTGGTGGGACTGAAAATACACTAGAAGACACTAAAGTGACGTTAATGGCTCACAAAGTTGCTGAAAAAGCAAAAAAAGAGGGCTTTTTTGTTTATTTCGGCGCTTTGGCGTAAATAAATAAACCCAGGCACAGGTAGAGTAAATTTGGCAGCCAAGCAGCCAACAACTGTATGCTTCCATCACTTACAGGCAAGAAATCCGGGATGGTCATTGTGGCGGCATAGACAGAAATGATGCGTGACGTAAATACAAACGTAAAACCAACAAGTACCGCAATAAATAAATGAACGCCTATCCCACCTCTTTGCTTTCTAGCGGCAATCCCTACGCCGATCAAGGTGAGAACGAAAATCGCAAAAGGAGTTGACGTCCTCGCGTGTTTGGTCAACTCAAAAGCAGAAGTATCTGCGCCACGCAATTTTACCTTATCGATATAGCTAGTCAGCTCAGAAGTCGTCATACTGTTTACAATTTCGGCCCGTTGGGCAAAATCATCCAGCTTCATCGGCAAAATTGTGTCAAGTTGATTTACAAACTTAAAAGACTCAGTTCCATTTTCATTGAACGCGCGAACATGTACGTTGACGAGTCGCCACAAACTGTCCTTCTCCATCCACGTCCCCTTCGCAGCACTTATACTCTGTTCCAGTCTGGTGTTGCTCTTATTCCATCGTTCCAATTGGAATCTATACCCTGTTTTCCTACTGTAGGTAATACTTCTGAAGTATGCAATCGTTCCAGGGGAAACTTCTCGATACAGGTTTTGGTCTTTTACATGAAAGTCAATATGAATCCATTGCATCTCAAAGTCTAACTTGCTCTGATTTGCAACTGGGACAACACAGTGAGTCAGCAAGAGAGAAAGCGCAACCAAGACAGAAGCTGCAACAAAATAAGGCCTCAAAAAACGCCTGAAGGCCATACCTCCACTCAACATGGCAATGATTTCTGTGTGCTGTGCAAGTCGGCTCGTAAACCAAACGATGGTTAAGAACACGATAAACCCACTTAACAGGTTGGCAAAAAAGAAACAAAAAGCAGCGTAATATTTTACCGTTTCCCAAAGCGGGGCACCATTCGTGATTAAACGACCGATATTCTCAACCAAATCAAAAACAACCGCAATGACACAGAACACCCCCAACATAAAGAAAAAAGTCTTTAAAAACTTACTTATGATATATCGATCAAGGAGTGTCACTGTCAAGGAATCACATTAAAGTTTTTGAGAAATCTGCACGACCATTTTGTTTTTCCAGGCCACAAAATCTCCCTGTATGATATGCTTTCTCGCTTCTCGAACCAAATCCAAATAAAAACAGAGATTGTGAATACTGGTAATATACATGCCCACCAATTCATTCGCTCGAATCAAATGTCTCACGTATGACTTGCTATACATCTTGTCAACGCTGGCAGAACCTAACGGATCTAACTCAGAAAAATCATTCTCCCATTTCTTATTCTTGATATTCACAACGCCTCCCCAAGTATATAGCGTACCGGTCCGCGCATTCCTTGTAGGCATCACACAATCGAACATATCTACGCCCAAAGCAATGTTCTCTAAAATATTTGCCGGCGTTCCAACCCCCATTAAATATCTGGGTTTGTCTTCTGGAAGTATCCCACACACCAAATCACATGTCTTGTACATTTCCTCTGTAGGCTCACCCACACTCAGTCCACCAATCGCATAACCAGCTGCATCAACTCCAGAAATATATTCGGCAGACTCTTTCCTCAAATCTTCATAGGACCCGCCTTGTAAAATAGGAAACAGCTCTTGATTAAATCCGTACTTGGGCTCCGTCTCAGCCAATCTATTCACACATCTATCTAACCAACGGTGGGTACGTTGCATGGATGTTTTGGCATACTCTTTTGAACACGGGTGTGGGGGACACTCATCAAAGGCCATAATAATATCTGCGCCAATTGTTCGCTGAATATCCATCACACTTTCCGGGGTGAATGACATTAAATCTCCGTTGATGTGACTGCGAAACGTAGCGCCTTCTTCGGTTAACTTTCTATTGTTGGCCAGACTGTAAACCTGATACCCGCCACTGTCTGTGAGAAGCGGCCTGTCCCAGCTCATAAACTTATGCAAGCCACCTGCCTTCTCCATCGTATCCATACCAGGCCTTAAATAAAGATGATATGTATTGCCTAATATGATGTCCGCATTAATGTCATTGACAAGCGCAGATTGAGGAACTGCTTTCACAGAACCGACTGTGCCGACAGGCATAAAAATTGGGGTTTGGATCACTCCATGATCTGTTTCCAGAGACCCCGCGCGTGCACTGGAGTCTGTATCCTTCTTTTCAAGGGTAAATTTCACCGCTTTATATCTATTTTTTTACCCGTATACATTTTGAATACGGTTCCACAAATGTAACTTGGGACCGTAGAATGAAGACAACGATATGATAGGAACATTATTTAATGCTGTTGCAGTGGCTGCGGGATCGACAATAGGCCTGCTCTGCAAGAGATATATTTCCCATAAAAATCAGACAAAAATACTTGTTGTATTTGGCCTATTTACCGTTGCATTAAGTGTCGATATGATCACGGGAATGCTTGAGCCTATTGATGTTTTCCTTGCGCTGGTGTTAGGCACCCTTCTAGGCCAAACACTTTCTCTCCACGATCGTTTGACAAAATTCACGTCCAGATTTGACAAAGTATCATCGGGAAATCCAGACGAAAATAAGCTGACCGCACCCTCTCTTGGTTCAGGGTTTATTAAAGCGACTGTGTTGTTTTGTGTCGGAGGTTTAACATTAATCGGATGCATGGAGGAGGGATTGAGTGGGAAATCACACTTGCTTTTTATTAAAGGGACAATGGATCTGATCAGTTCTTTCTTTCTATCCGCAGTTTTGGGGAAAGGCGTTCTGTTTTCTGCACTGGGTGTTCTCCTTATTCAAGGAGGATTGACTTTATTTTTCATGGGGTTTGGCCAAAGCATTTCGCCAGAACTCAT
>JAPKBK010000140.1 GCA_028823435.1 Flavobacteriales bacterium | reverse complement strand
TGATTAAGTCCGCCAAACGCCTTTTCTTATAAATATCAAGGCCGTAGTAAGTCAAGTCTTGTGCAATCAGTATTAATTCACGCACACCTTGCGCAGCAAGTCCCTCAGCAGCCTTGACAAGATCTTCGATAGGCGTAGAAACATGCTTCCCTCGCATGAGCGGTATGGCACAAAAAGCGCAAGGACGGTCACAGCCCTCAGCAATTTTCAAATACGCATAGTGCGCAGGAGTCGTCAGCAATCGTTCTCCTACAAGTTCCTTCTTATAATCTGCACGAAGGGTTTTTAAAAGACGCGGAAGGTCTCGTGTACCAAACCAAGCATCAACCTCAGGAATACCATCTGCCAGCTCGTCTGCATACCGTTGAGACAAACACCCAGTCACATATACCTTTTCTACTGAACCTTCTTTTTTCGCATCTGCAAAACGCAAAATCATGTCGATGCTCTCCTGCTTTGCGGACTCTATAAATCCACAAGTATTGATCACTACGATGCCGAAATCATCTTTACTGGCTTCGTGCTCCACCTCAAAATCATTCGCTTTAAGTTGCGTCATCAGCTGCTCAGAATCATACATGTTCTTTGCGCAACCTAAGGTTACAACGTTTACTTTTCTTGGATTTGATGACCTAGCTCTCATTTTTAACTTGTGTGGTTAATTCTCGTTTAAAGATTCAGGCAGTAAGGAATCAATGAATTCTAATGTGTTAAAATCCTGCAGATCTTCCATCTTTTCTCCTACTCCGATGTAATGTACAGGAATTTTCACCTGATCACACACCGCAAGGACAGCCCCTCCTTTTGCGGTGCCGTCTAGTTTCGTTAAAATGAGACCCGTAATATCTGTGGCATGAGAAAACTGCGTGGCTTGAACAAGTGCGTTTTGGCCTGTAGAACCATCCAAAACGAGCCACACCTCATGGGGCGCACCTGGAACAATCTTGTCCATTACCCGCTTAATCTTCGTGAGCTCAGACATCAGTCCCACTTTATTATGAAGACGGCCAGCTGTGTCAATAATCACCACATCCATGTTCTGTGCTTTTGCAGACTCAAGCGTATCATACGCAACAGCAGCAGGGTCTGCGCCCATTCCTTGGGAGACAACGGGCACGCCAACACGTTCACCCCAAATAATCAATTGATCAACAGCTGCAGCCCGAAACGTATCAGCAGCGCCTAACATTACCTTTTTACCCGCTTGTTTATACCGATGCGCCAGCTTCCCAATACTTGTGGTCTTTCCCACACCATTTACACCGACCACTAAAATGACTGCTGGACCCTCTCCTGAGTCTAATTTATCTATCGAGAATACAGAATTATTTGTGAGTGCCTCGCCCAAGTCTTCGCCTACTAACAGATGGGCGATTTCTTCTCTCAGCATATTCATAAGCTCTGACTGGTCCAGATAAGCCTCCCAAACAGCCCGTTTCCTCAACCGTTCTATGATTCGCTCTGTGGTATCAACCCCCACATCTGACATCATGAGGGCTTCCTCTAAATCTTCCAACAAGGTCTCGTCAATTTTCCGACGGCCACTAAATACGCGTGCAATCCTACTGATCACGCCCTTTTTCGATTTTTCGAGCCCAGCATCTAGGGATGCCTTTTTATCAACCTGTTCAACAGATTGATCTTTGTTTTTTCCGAATATGCGTTTAAAAAAACTCATGTTAGTCCTATATCAAAAAAGGCTGACTCAAAGAAGAGCCAGCCAAAGTCAGTAAAGCATGGCGATTGCCACTGCATTAGGTGCCTTAGGTTACTTCTCGAAGAAACCCTTTACGTTATCGTTGTGAACGATTTGCTCGACAAATGAATACGCACCAGATTTCTCACTGCGAACCATTTTAATCACTTTCGTGTGTTGCTTTCCTCCACCAGTCTGGAGCGACGCTACTACTTTCTTAGCCATAGTATTACAGTTTCAGGGTTACTTAATCTCTTTGTGAACTGTGTACTTGCGTAACACAGGGTTGAACTTCTTGAGTTCCATTCGATCAGGCGTGTTCTTCCTGTTCTTTGTTGTCACGTAACGTGACGTTCCTGGGCGGCCTGAGTCTTTATGCTCAGTACACTCAAGTATTACTTGTACACGGTTGCCTTTCTTGGCCATAGCTTCGAGAATTGGAGGGCAAAGATAGTCAAACTTACCCTGAATTACCAACGTTTTATTATCCAGTTGATTTGAACACTCAATCGTGGACAAGGAGATTGCAATGTACTATAACCGCTATGGTTACCGTTTAAATTTACGAATAAGCATGATGCGTACAATTTTCCCCTCCACCGACAGTTCTGTAAATAAGCCTGCGCGAAACGTCAGAAAAGGCGACAAGCCTAGAAGCCAATCAAATCAATCGTCTAAGCGCTCTAAAAAGCAAGACGACCTTGATTTGGTCCGAAAAAAAATGTTTTTCAAAGAACGTTGGGAAGATGAGCGCTTCAGGTCAACCGTGGGACTCATCTGCCTTGTGATATCTGCTTTTTTAATTTTAAGCGCCCTTTCAGCCATATTTTCAGGAAGTTATGACACCCTGCTAGTCACAAGCGAAACAGACAAACTCACTGCAACAAATCTCGGCGGAAAATTGGGAGCCATGGTCGGACATTATTTGGTGAGAGGAACATTTGGGTTTGGATTCCTAGCTATCCCATCCATACTCTTCCTACTCGGGTTCAAAGCACTTACGGGCCGAACACTCTTGCCTATAGCCAAGTTTACCCGCTGGGCACTCGCAGCTATGGTGGCTCTACCTTGGGCAGTGACCTTCTTCTTCCACGACAAGATTGCGAACACAAATGAAATAACACTGAATGTCTCAGATCACCTCGTCGGTCAAGGATCAGCTTTTCTGATGAAGTTCACCCTCATCTACCTGAGCACATCCGGAAGTGCCATTTTATTAGTGGGTTTAATTTTATTTACCCTTTTTCAATTTTCACCGGGGTGGCCTGAGAAAATTAATTTTGACAAACTGAAGCTTGTTTTTGCGCGAATTGCGAATTGGATTAAAAATAAAAACATCGACGCTGCCTTGGACGAAGATCAGATAACAGAATCCACACATACAGATGTCGTAGAATCACCCGATGAAAAAACCACATCCATTCACGCGCGCGAGGAAAAAACTGAACTTGACAACATTGTAGACACCCTCGTAAACGACACTGATGGGGAGGGGAACGACACTGGTGGTGAGAAAAATGACACCCCTAACACGGATACAGATTTCACAATCGTAAAGACGGAACCAGAAGCTGGAATCGATCTCGTCATCAAGGAGAAAGAAAACGAAGAACAACTCAGCAAGAAGGATGTCAATAAGTTGACTCAAGAGTTTGGCGAGTATGACCCCACACTAGAACTCGGTTCTTTTAAGATGCCTGGACTCGAGTGTTTGGCAGATCACGGAGATGGAAAAAATAAGGTGAGCGATGATGAGCTTTCCATCAACAAGGATAAAATCATTGAAACCTTGTTGAATTTCAAAATTGAGGTCGCTCAAATATCAGCAGAGGTAGGCCCCACTGTCACGCTTTACGAAATCGTTCCCGCACCTGGCATACGGATCTCGAAGATCAAGAACCTGGAAGACGACATCGCGTTAAGCCTTGCTGCACTTGGGATTAGAATTGTCGCGCCGATACCAGGTCGTGGCACAATAGGCATTGAGGTTCCCAATTCAAAGCCAGACGTCGTGAGCATGTTGACATTGATTCGTTCTGAAAAATTCCAAAACTCAGATTACGACCTCCCCATCGCACTTGGAAAAACAATTTCCAACGAAACACACATCTTTGACCTCGCAAAGATGCCCCACCTCTTAATGGCGGGTGCGACAGGTCAAGGAAAATCAGTAGGGCTTAATGCAATGCTCGTCAGCTTACTCTACAGAAAACATCCAAGCGCTCTCAAATTTGTCCTCGTTGACCCGAAAAAAGTAGAGCTCTCTGTATACGATAAGATTTCACGTCATTATCTCGCGCAACTTCCAGGCGCAGAGGAAGCGATTATTACAGATACAGACAAGGTCGTTGCGACATTAAATTCTCTATGCATAGAGATGGACCAACGTTACAATCTTCTGAAAGACGCGCAATGTCGAAACCTGAAAGAGTACAATCAGAAATTCATCAATAGAAGAATTATCCCTGAAACATGTAAGGACCTGCACCCTGAACGCGGTCATCACTTCCTGCCTTACATCGTCTTAGTTGTCGATGAGTTTGCCGACCTTATTATGACTGCCGGTAAAGAAGTTGAAACACCTATCGCACGGCTTGCTCAACTTGCCAGAGCAATCGGGATACATCTCATCATTGCAACTCAGAGACCTTCTGTCAACATTATTACAGGGACCATCAAAGCGAATTTCCCTGCGCGTGTTGCATTCCGTGTGACCTCAAAAATTGACTCTCGGACGATTCTTGATGCTGGGGGGGCTGACCAACTTATAGGCCGTGGAGATATGCTCATGAGTACAGGCAATGACCTCATCCGTCTGCAGTGTGGTTTCGTTGACACGCCAGAGGTTGAAGCTATTTGTGACTACATCTCAGGCCAAAGAGGATATCCTGAAATCTTTGAATTACCTAATTACTCCGTAGATCAAAAAGCAGACCGAGGCGCCTCAACTGTAGAGGAAAGAGATGAACTCTTCGAAGAAGCAGCATCCATTATCGTCATGCATCAACAGGGTTCTACGTCACTGTTACAAAGAAAACTGAAGCTTGGATACAATCGAGCTGGCCGTATTGTCGACCAACTCGAAGATGCGAGGATCATCGGACCCTTTGAAGGATCCAAGGCCAGGAAGGTTTTAATTCCGGACGAAGTGAGTTTGGAACAACTTTTGCGTAAACCTTTTGAAGGTGAAGAATAAAAAGACAATGATTCGATTATTTACAACAACAATTTTGACACTGGGATTCGTATTTACTGGGGTTTCCCAAGATGCCGAAGGCCTGTTATTGAAATTAAGCGAAAAGGCAAAAACCTACAAAACCATAGATGCGACCTA
>JAPKBK010000139.1 GCA_028823435.1 Flavobacteriales bacterium | reverse complement strand
TGATAGTCCTTGCCCGTCGACGTCGGGTAGTTGTCAGAACACATGCCGTTGCCAATGTTCATACAAAACAAACGATTCGCTTTCACCGCATCATCGCCTTTGGCCCCTTGACCAAAGCTTTCCAAAGCCGGCAACATAAGGGTACAGCCGGCGGATCTTAAAAAATTTCTTCTCAGCATTTTATTGAATTTCTTTTGATATTTTATTTCTGAAATAATGAAAATGAAAGCCGATAATTACATGTGACTTAGATTAGCGTTTTGTGAATGACTCATCAGCAATGATGCTGACAATCAAATCACGAAATTTATAATCGTTCTTCTTTGACCCTTCTAAAAGACGATGAATCATGTCAGAATCAGCATAGTCCATCTTCCGTCCCATCGCATACTGTGAAAGCTTCGTGAGTAGGTTCTTGGCGATTTTATCTTTGTCTTCTAGCATCAGTTTTTTAAGACCTTCAATGCCATTGATGGCACGACCATCACGGTGAACCGTGTCAGACTCTACCTTCGTTGTGTCAACATACTTGTGAGTGATGCGTTCTTTCTTAAGCACTGTACTACCTTCCTTCCCTTCGTAAGGTACTTTAGTCACGACATCCTTCTGATAACTCTCACGATACCTGCCAAAGACATCAAAGTTCTCCAGGGCCAGACCAAAAGGGTCCATCCTGCTGTGACAGGAAGCACATTGCGGATTCTTACGGTGCTCTTTAATAGTGTCTTTAATAGTGAATGTCTCCGTTGGCGCTTTTAGGGTTCCTATTTCAAGATTGGCAGGGACTGTTAATTCGTGTCCATAGATACTTTTCGCGACCCAGGCACCACGATAGAAAGGGTTGGTGAATTCCCCATTGGTGGTCATCATTAACATGCCTGCTTGTGTTAGAAGGCCCCCACGGTGAGAATCTTTATCGAGCTCTACTTTTATAAAGGCCTTTTTGTCCGCGTCTTTATGAAAGATACTTTTATCATCGTCTTTAAGTTGATAAATTAGATTCAATGATTCATTGATCACAACAAAATCTGAATCGATGAAATTGGTCAGGCTTAAGTTCTCATTCAAAATCAATTTAAAGAACTCAATACTTTCCTGCCCCAAGAAGGGTTTAAGGCGTATATATCTATATGCACCGTCACGCCTGCCAGCCAAAAAATTATGTCTGAGGAGATCGCCGCTCGGATTGACGATATCAATTTTATGAAGCTCGAGCCACTGGGTGGTAAAATCAGCAACAAAGCGCTGCGACTTAGGATCTTGTAGCATCCTTAAGGCTTCAGTAGAACGAATCCCTGAATCCCCTAATTTGCCTTCAGATGCGAACTTCATCAAACGATCATCTGGAAGGGAGTTCCACAGAAAGTAAGACATCCTGGAGGCAATCGCATAATCATCAAGTTCCACTGTATTACCTTCGTACTTGTACAAGAAACTTGGTGAGCAGAGCATGATCTTCAAGGCTGCTTGCACGGCATTGAAGACATTTTTATCTTTTTCATAGCTCTTTTTCGCGATATCGAAATAGTCTTGCATCTCAGTGTTACTCACCGGTCTACGAAAGAGTTTGAGGGCAATATTTCTGATAAATTGTTGGTATTGCTTATGCGGATCACTGCCTTTTAGATCTTTATAGTATGTGTTATAAAAAGCATTTTTGGGAGGCCAGCTCTCATATAATGGTCCAGTGACATCAGCCGATACAAAGTGTAAGAGCGTTCTTGGAAGGGAGTTTAACTTTTTATCGCTCGGAAATGGCGGTAGACGTGTGAGTGCACTCAGGTCTTTTGGCAATTTAATAAAATGATTGTGGCTTGTGATGGTAAAGTTCGCTCCATATCCCAAATAGACCCTTACTTTTTCACTAAGCAAGAACTCTTGAGAACTCACAGTTTTCTTCTTGTGAGTGTCTCCAATACGGCAAAAGATATTTAAACGTTCATTTTTTTTGCCGACATCAGCTTTGATGTTGAAATCTCGTTTCTTAGAATCGGGATCATAGAAAGTAAAATGCCCGTTGATCTTTACGTCATAATGACCGGACAGTCTCACATCATCTCCGAATCCAATCGCACCGGATATAACAGACCCTTCGATCATCAATCTGTCATTCGATTGACCGTTAACATCGTCCTTAAATGTGTTTATTCTGCGAATATTACTCTTTTTCCAACTATAAACGCTCGTAGAAGCCATGGGCATCTCACCCACGACCTTCTCAGCAATTTCTGAAGCGGATCGAAAATAGCTGTCCATGGCATAGGGTGACATGAAAAGATTATTTCCTTGGTTGTCAAAGCCATCTCTGGTGTTGTCCACAGGTAAGGTGGTTTTAACTTTAAACGTCGTGAAGAAGACATCATTGATGGTGTTCTCATATTCAGCACGATTCAAACGTTTGAGAACGCCGGGCAACGTTGATTTGATTGTTAGGTACTGTTTGGCCAAACGCTTTTCAAAAGCAGCCAGATCCTCAGCGGAAGGTTTCTCCTTGGCTTTTTTGGGTGGCATTTCTTCTTCTTCGACCACCATTAAGAGCTCATCGAGTAATTCTTGATTATTCCAGTCTTTGTCACTGAAATTTTCAAAATTATGATCGCCCTTACTTTTCTCATTGCCATGACAACTGACACAGTAAGTTGTTAAGAAGGTTTTATTGAGGTCGAACTCGGTCTTGTTTTCAACACCATTCGCAACGGAGACCAAAGTCCACACCAGTAACGTTAGACACAAGCGTCTCATCGATTGATCCTTAAAGGTTGGCGGATGCACTGCTGGTGGCGAAACTATCGATTTCGCAGCCTAAGTGTTGTAATGCTGCGAGGTAGACATTGTTACGGTTATCTGTACCATTAAACTTAATATGTTTATTATGGTCAAAGCCGCCGCCGGCGACAATCACAGGGTTATTTTTATAGCCGTGAGGGCCTTCTTCCTTACTGATACTCAGAGAACTGGTGATCAAACAAACCGTCTGATCCAGTAAGGTTCCGCCAGCTTTTGTCTTAGTCGATTTGAGTTTATCTAAAAAGCGCGCGGTTTGCATCATGTAGGCTTGGTCTGCCTCGAGGGTTTTAACGTAGCCCTCCTTGTTCTGAACTTGGTGTGAATCAGTATGATGCCCACGCCAATTCCATTCACTATACACATTGGCCACTCGCGTGATGTCATATTTGAATGCCAGAAAGAGCAAATCTAGATAAGTTGAACGTTCATTAAAAGTCGTGTCTGTTAAAATCTTTTGCAGATACTCAGTACACCCCTGCGTGTCGAATTTTACGTTTTCAGGGAATGGTACCTCTACCTGCTTTTTACTCAACCAGCGTTCAGATCTTTGGATCGACTTTTCAGATTCACGCAAACTGGAAAAGTACTCATCCAATTTGACCCCGTCTTCCTTGGAAACATTATTGCTCAAACGCTTCGCTTGTTTTCTGGTAGCGTCCAACATGGATTTTTTAAGCTCCAGCAATTCCGCCCGTTTTCCCCTGTCTACTTGCCCAAATATTTTTTGGAACAATACCTGACTATTCGTGATCGGAGAAATGGCCAAACCACCCTTCCATGAGATCCCAACTGAATTCCTCTGTTCAACGACCAAGTTTCTAATACGCGTGTCGTAACCAAGATGAGAGGCAGCGATTTCGTCTACCGAATCCCTAATCAGTTCGGGACTGCTATGGTCAGCATATTCAGCAAAGGCATACATGGTGTCGAAATGATTCCCATAGTTTCTCAAATTAGTGCAAAGCGTGAAATCCTTTTTAAGATGTTCCAGTGGTTTGAAAGTGGAAGTGCTCTGATAGTCCTTACCCGTAGAGGTCGGAAAGTTGTCAGAACACATGCCATTCCCGATGTTCATACAAAACAAACGATTGGCTTTCACAGAATCATCACCCTTGGCCTCTTGACCAAAGGTTTCCAAAGCCGGCAACATCAGGGTACAGCCGGCGGATCTTAAAAAATTTCTTCTTCGCATTTTTTTGAATTTATTTTGACGTTTTGTTTCCTGAAATAATGAAAATGAACGCCTATAATGACATGGGCTATTCAAGCCTATGTCAGGAAAATTACTAGGAAATTGCTTTTCAGTCCCGCTGTCGCCTGTCGGTCGGGGCTGCTGCTGCTAGGAATTTGCTTTTGGGGTGAGGAGCTTGGGAGGCACCGTTGACGGGGTACCCAGGGGGGTGACTTCAAAATCAACTTTTCAAGTAAACATGAGGCAGCGCAATGAAACTAGGAGTATAACGACTTCTTTGTGGTAAATTGCGACATGGGAACCTGCTTCGCTGAAAGCATTGGGGATCGAAGCCCACGCCCAGGGCAAGCCTGTTCCAAAAATGGGCAAAGTCCCGGCTCCCAAGAAATAGCTGCGGGCTAATGCCAGTGCTTGTCCGTGGCGAAGGTTACTCCTCAGGCGCGGCCTTTTGGTCGTCGCCTGCAGGAGATTCGGCCTCCTTTTTTACATCATTGCCAGCACCAGGTCGCGTGATTCCAGGAACCGTCGAGGGCGGCGCCATTGGATAGTCCAGATCGAACCTGCTGGAAGGACCGTTTTTGAATTTGTCGAGTGCGGGGTTGTAGGTGTAGATGCTGATCTTGTTCGCCTCCGGTTTGAAGACCATGTAACGCAACCATGATTCTCCCCCGTTATTGAGGTGCTGATAGTCGCACAAGATCTGGTGAACCTGGTTGCCGTGATCTCCGGCGTCTGTGCGAACGGCCTCTCCAGTGTGGTGACCGCAGAGAACCATGAAGATGTTCTTGTGCTTCCTGACCAACTTTTGCCACGTCTGCTCGCCGGTGTTGCCTTTGGCCTTCATTCCCCCGGTATTTCTCGACTTGCTCGCGTTCATATAGGCGTGCGTCAGGACAATGACTCGGTGGTCAGGGTGCCCCGAGACGATTTTGTTTGCCCAATCCAGCACTTCATCGCGCGGTTTGCATTCAAGAGCAACAATCAGGAAGCTCATCCCTGCTGCCTCGAAGTGGTACCAGGAATTGTCATGGCGATCCGGATCGAAGGTGCCGCCAA
>JAPKBK010000138.1 GCA_028823435.1 Flavobacteriales bacterium | reverse complement strand
CAGCTTGGGACCTATGCGTCTCAATGAAAGACAACGGACTGCTTGCGAAACCCACCCATGGGAATATCATCCGCTTTGCGCCTCCGTTAGTGATTACTGAAGCGCAGCTTGACGAATGCCTTGCGATCATCCGCAAGACCTTTGTGGAACACGGAAAGTAATCAGTCAATAAACCCCTGCGCGCGCATCCAGTCGTCGTTGTAAATTTTCGCAACGTAACGGGAGCCGTGATCGTGGAAGAGGACGACTGGAACGTCGTCAGATTTAAGCTCAGACTTAAGTTGACGAAGACCTTGCATGGCCGAACCGCAAGAGTATCCGAGAAACAAACCTTCTTTGAGGGCGAGCTCACGCGCGGCGAGGGCAGCATCTTTATCGGTGACCTTCTCAAACTTATCAATGAGGTCAAACTTGACGTTTGCAGGCAAGATATCTTCTCCGATGCCTTCAGTCAGGTAGCTGTAGATTTCGTTTTCATCAAACTCACCTGTCTCGAGGTATTTTTTAAAAACCGAACCATAAGAATCGACTCCCCAAATCTGAATATCTGGATTCTGTTCTTTAAGATATTTCGCCACACCTGAGATGGTCCCTCCTGTTCCGACGCCGACAATAAAATGCGTGATCCGCCCCTCGGTTTGCGCCCATATTTCAGGACCAGTAGAAAGATAATGCGCTTTGCCGTTGCTGAGATTGTCGTATTGATTGCACCAGAAACTGTTCTCGATTTCTGAATTCAATTTCCTGGCAACACTGTAGTAACTATCTGGGTGATCAGGCGCGACAGCAGTAGGACAAACATGAACCGTAGAGCCCATCGCCCTTAACATATCCACCTTCTCCTTACTCTGCTTACAATTTGTTGTACAAATAATCTTGTAGCCTTTCACGATTGCAGCAATGGCGAGCCCCATCCCCGTGTTACCAGACGTGCACTCGATGATGGTTCCTCCGGGTTTTAAGTCACCCGAAGCCTCAGCATCTTCAATCATTTGGAGTGCCATCCTGTCTTTTACACTGTGACCAGGGTTGAAATATTCAACTTTGGCATACACATCGCAAGGGAAATCTTCAACGATCTTATTCAGTTTAATAAGAGGCGTATTGCCAATTGCACCCAGGATGTTATCGTGTACGTTTTTTCCTTTATTCATTCTGCAAAAGTAAGTACTCATGGGGACATTTATGCGCATCTCTAATACTACCTTTATTCCCGATGAGTACAAAAGGTAAAATCACAAGGCGAATTGCAAATAGAATGAGCAATGCGAATAGTTCTGCATCCTCTTGGGCCAAACCCGTTGTACGAATCGCAACTGCAGGAATTGCATTGGGGCTGGGTCTGATCATCATCTCTACGGCAATCGTTCAAGGATTTCAGAGTGAGATTCGAGATCTCGTCATCGGGTTTGGGTCTCACATACAAATCATCCCTATCGATCCTGACAACGACGGAATCGTTTTAAATTCAGATTTACTCAGCGAAATAAATGACCTAAACGGGGTGAAATCTGTCGCCCCATTGTATGTAAACGCGGGGTTACTCGAGACAAATAAAGCGTTAAAAGGCGTATCCGTAAAAGGGATTGACCTTGAGGATTCACGCGGGTTTAGCAGCAATTCAGACATGATTTCGGAGGCGCTTATTTACGGCAAACTGCCTACTGAAAAATCCGACGTCCTTATTTCGGCTCCTCTGGCAAAGACTTTGGAACTCGACACAAATGACCGCATCAGTCTTTATTTGGTCATCAAAAATGAAGATGTTAAACCCAGGGTAGTTCGGGTGTGCGGCATCTATGAAACTGGACTTCTGGAGTACGATGAACGGTTCATATTTGTTCAAAGCTCCCTTCTTCAAGAAGTGTCAAACCGTGGTGTTCAAGCTGTGATCTATCTCACCGAAACGTCAGACAGGCTGGATATTCGTGGTGCGTCGTTTGGAAAAACCCTTGAAGGTGAAGCGCCGCTGGGAAGATGGGCGCCTGAAATAGAGCTCCAGAACCCTGACACTTCAATAGAATACGCATGGATTGTGGGGTCATCTGAAGTCCAAGACACAGCCCATTTATACCATTCCGAGGACACATGGCATGCGGAAGCAGGAGATGGATCGTGGACACTGTTTGCTGACGGATATGAAGTTTACATAGACAACTTTGCAGACCTGGCAACCATCGATGACGAAATTCTCTACACCATACCGCACACATTCACCACAAATAAAATAACAGAACAAAGCAGAGAAATTTTCAGCTGGCTTGGGATGCTTGATTTAAATGTGGTTGTGATCATCGGCCTGATGGTACTCATCAGTATTATCAATATGGTCAGTGCGCTTCTGATCGTTATTCTAGAAAGAAGATCTCAAGTAGGTCTCCTGAAGGCGCTCGGAATGAGAGACTCGAGTGTCATCAGACTGTTTGTGCAGTATGCCACGAGAATCATCGGGGGCGGGTTTCTGATTGGAAACATCCTCGGATTAACGGTCTGCATCATCCAAAAGCAAACAGGATTAATCACCCTAGATCCTAATGCCTACTATGTTTCAGAAGTACCCATACTTTTCGACTTCTCGAGATTGATGTTCATCGAAGGAATCGCATTTTCTGCGTGCGTCGTCTCTATGCTCTTACCGGCTTGGTACAGCACAAGAATACATCCATCTACAGCGTTAAGAATTAAATGATGTACGCAATGAAATATGTATCTAATCTGAATGTTTTCCTTGCCTGCATTCTCTCCCTTTCTGTTTTATCAAATTGTTCAGGCCAAACGACGCGCACCTTTGCGCCACACAGAATCTCATTGGGCAATGAGCAGATTGATCAAATCGTTAAAATTGCAACTGACAAGCGTGTCGCAATCGTTGGAAATCATACATCAGTGCTTTTTGCCGACACACCGAACCCAATCGTCCATTTGGTCGATACTTTGTTAGTGAGAGCGGTCGATATCGTCAAGGTTTTTGCGCCTGAACATGGATTCCGTGGAGACCATGCGAATGGCGACCACATCTACGACGACATTGATCCAAAAACGAATCTCCCCATTCTCTCTTTGCATGGGAAATCTCGCAAACCGTCCAAAGAATCACTGTCAGAAGTTGACTTAATCATCTTCGACATTCAAGATGTGGGCGCGCGTTTTTATACGTATTTGAGCACGATGCTGCTCGTCATGGAAGCCGCAGCAGAAAGCGATGTTGAGGTTTTAGTCCTTGACAGGCCCAACCCCCACGGACATCATGTCGACGGCCCCATGCTCGATCCAGCTTTCAAGTCATTTGTGGGGTGGGCTCCTGTTCCGGTGATTCACGGCATGACTTTCGGAGAGCTCGCAAAAATGGCTGTAGGCGAAGGCTGGCTAGAAGGTGACGCAACACCGAGACTCACCGTCATCAAGTGCGGGGGGTATGCACACTCCGATCGGTACATGTTGTCTATTGCGCCTTCACCGAATCTACCTACTCACATCTCTGTTGAACTCTACCCCTCACTTTGTTTTCTTGAACCCACAAATGTCAGTATTGGGCGAGGAACCCCTACCCCTTTTGAGATCGCAGGTGTTCCCATTGGAATGATTCCAAATATCCCTGTCGCAAATGACGCTTTGAGTTTCACACCTGTTTCTTCGCCTGGCGCCTCTCCATACCCAAAACACGAAAACGTTGATTGTGTCGGAGAAAACCTGAAATCAACAGGTGAGACATGGTGGCTGGATGGTCCAAGTTGGGACCTCAGTATTCTAGAAACGTATGCACATTCATTTCGCAATGATGACAATGAAATCACCGGCTTCTTCACTTCAAAGGGCTTCTTCGATAAATTGGCTGGAACAGATCAACTTCGTTTGTGCTTAGAAAAAGGAGAAGACCTGGAGGCGTTAAAAGCGCTTTGGGACAAAGATTTGATTCAATTCAGAATGGACAGACACCCCTATTTACTCTATCCCATTCAGAGAAACTAAAAGTAAATTCGTCCGTTTGTAAACCCTATCTTCGCAACAATGAAATCAATCACATATACCCTTATTGCTTTTTTCGCAGCTGCTGTTTTGTTCAACGGATGTAAAAAACATGAACCATTCGTTAATATCGAGTACAACTGCGAATGTGGTGACCTCTCACTCGGCGACAAAGTTTTGTCTGTGCGTTTGGCAGAAGGGTTTGTGCCTAGTGACGACGCGCCTAACCTTTACCGTTATCACATCGTCGCCGATTTAAGAACAGAAAACGAAGTGGCCAACCACAATCCAAATCACGATCTTGCCTTGACTGTGGATGTAACGACTGATGGTGCATCAACGACCGTAAACGCTGTTGACGTATTGGTTGCGAATGAGATTGAAGTTCCAGGTTTAGATGTAAACTGGGACATCTCAAGTGGCATTGTCAACGTTTTAATCACGGACAACTCACACGTACTTACATTGACAAACGTCCTTGCTGGATCAAGCGGAAATGGTGGAACCATTGACGCCGAATTCACAATAATTCCTCAGTAGAATTATTTTGCGTTTTCTTCTTTGATCATGTTAAGCGCAGATCCTGCACGGTACCAACTTATCTGTTGTTCGTTATAGGTGTGCTTCGTCATCACAACATCCACAGAACCATCTGAGTGAACCACCTCTATTGTCAATGGCTTACCTGGCGCGAAATCTTCTAAATCTACGAAGTTGAACGTATCATCTTCTTGAATGAGATTGTAATCGTTTTCGTTCATAAACGTCAATCCCAACATTCCCTGTTTCTTAAGGTTTGTCTCGTGGATACGTGCAAAAGAATTCACAATGACCGCGTGAACGCCAAGATGACGTGGCTGCATCGCTGCGTGCTCACGAGAGCTCCCTTCGCCATAATTCGAATCACCGATCACTACAGACGCAACGCCAGCAGCTTTATAGGCTCTCGCTACAGCAGGCACCTCACCAAAAGTTCCGTCAAGTTGGTTTTTAACTTTATTCGTTGCCCCACCGAAGGAATTTAATGCGCCCGTTAAAGTATTGTTAGAGATGTTGTCCAAATGTCCTCTGTAACGAAGCCAAGGACCCGCCATAGAAATATGATCTGT
>JAPKBK010000137.1 GCA_028823435.1 Flavobacteriales bacterium | reverse complement strand
GATTTATCTCTTTATCCGTTCGTTCATATGACCGGACATGGCAATGTGGTTTTCTCATCTTCAGAAGCACGGAATCTGAGTCATTACCTGCTTGCAGGTGGCTTTCTACACATCAGTGACAACTATGGTATGGATGCGTTTGTGAGAAAGGAGTTTTTGAAGGTGTTTCCTAAATTAAATTGGGTGGAAGTCCCGTTCAGCCATCCGGTGTATCACCAAACCTTCGATTTCGATCAGGGTTTGCCTAAGGTTCATGAACACGATGATTTGCCTCCACGAGGTTTGGGACTTTTCTACGAAGGGCGTCTCTTGTGCTTCTACGATACAGAATGTGATTTGGGAGACGGTTGGGAAGACTATCAAGTACATAGAGACCCAGAATCGGTACGTTTGTTAGCGCTACAAATGGGTGCAAACCTCATTCAATTTGCCATGGGTGGCGCGGAGTAAATCGCGCTTTTAAAAGCTAAGCGGGTTTAAGCGTTGCTTTAACCTGCCCTTTTTCGTCCAGAGATTTGGTGAGTTCGAGTCCGTTTGCGTGCATGCTTTCCACGAGATCATCCCAGGTGTCTTCAGTCCCGTCTGCATACTTTTCTCTGAGGTCGTCAAGACGTTCTCCAGCAACTTCAGCAAGGACATCCCAATACGCATTCGCCACAAGTCCTGTTCTGGGTTTCCCGAATCTTTCCCAAAGTATTTTCATCGCCGTAGACAGCGAAGATTTTCCGTCAGTGACTTTCATGATTCGTGTATCGCAAATAAATGCAAGGACCGAGCCTTCTACGTAAATCGATCCTTTGCGACCTTTTACACCGAGGCGATACCCATCGAGCCAAGTATCGTAACTGGATTCTGCCACACTTAAGTTATGTCTTCCAGGATTGTTGAGGTGTCTATTGAGGAGCGTCTCCATAAGTGTGCTCCAACCCTTCAGATCAATGCACCCCGATTCAAACAAGAAAAGGTCGCCCATGTAGGTCGTGACCCCCTCGGCAATATATCCGAGTCGGCTAGGTGACGTATTTTCGAAATTGTAGGGCGTCCATTCTGAGGGTCTGATTCGCTTGACATTCCAGGTGTGATATAACTCATGTGATGCAATCCCCACCAGTTCATTGTAACCGTGTTGGGTTTGAATTTTTGCAGAAGGACCTAGCGCTATAACGGTGCTGTCTTCGTGTTCCACCCCATGTCGGACCTCCATGTCTGAGGGCAGCAGGTAGAGGAAGTGATACTCTGAGGTGGGGAAGGTGCCGAAGGCTGCGATTTGGCTTTTTGAAAAAGCGAGGTGATCCGCCATGAACTTTTTCGGTTGAGGCGGCGCGTCCCCATAGGTCCAAACATGGAAATTCACCATCTTGTCACTGTCTTCTACTTGATACGTTTCATGCCAAAGCTTAGGTGATGCCATCCACGGGCTATCCATCGCATGTTGCATGTCATGTGCGATCAGACATCCATCAACAGTCGGAAGCGCTGTCGCAATGTCCCAGTTTTCAGGGATGTCTGAAAGCGTTATTTTGTATCCCAGAGCGTGGTTCGATCTGTCGTAAATAAAGCAGTTTACGGGATTGACATATTGAAGGTCGTCAGACACAAACGTCGAACCGGCATTGAGAATGTCCGCTTGAAAGATCCAGCGCAACCGATGAATTCCCGCTGGGATGATCCATCGATGTAGGTCGGACTTTTCGAGCTTAATCTCAGATCCATTTTCTAAAACACCTGCCATCTTGATGACATACTGCGCGAAATTTGCGCGCTCATATCTTCCGGGTCGCCAAACCGGCAATTGCGCTTCCCATGATTCATCTCTCTCGGGAAAAACGGCGTCAAATGAAAGTGCAGATGAATTTTTAACGCGCGCAATTCTCAGGTCGATCATTTTTGCGTTCGGAGTCATTTCGTTTGCTTTGGTGTTTAACGGAGAGAATGAAATCTGTTGTTCGAGGGGTCGCTATTCTAAGCAGCGGCTATTCAAACATTTCAGAGACTGGCTTTCCCGTAGTCCCGTTCGGATATGGAAGGCCGGCGATAGAACAAATGGTCGGAGCGATATCTCTGATGTGCGTCCTTTCGTACGTAGAACCGACTTTCACTCCCGCGCCATAGAAGATGCAAGGGACATGTGTGTCGTAGGCAAATGGACTCCCGTGTGTCGTTCCAGTTCTACCATAGGTCAGCCATCCGGGTTTCATCACCAGAAGGACATCCCCACTTACACCGGGCATATGTCCAGCATAAATGCGTTCTGCGATGGGGTCCACTGACGCTTTCGTGGCCAAATCAACTTCTGCAATGCTTTGAATAATGCCCGCTTCTTCTAAGGCCAGTTTGCTGATGTATCTCTGTAATCCCGCACCGTCAAGTGGGCTATTCGTGTTCCCATCTGCCCAGTTGTATGCCGCATCAGAAATGAAAATCGAGTTGTTACTCACATTGTCAATCCAATTCCGGGCACCAAATCTCTGGTCCAGATTCTCCTCGATTCTAATCTGCATGTCCCCGTGACTCCAGTAATCGACAGGGAGTCCGACGGATTGTCCGTAGGAAGGGACGGTCGCCCCTCCATGGTCTGAGGTTAAGAAGACGGTCCAGTTTCCTTCTCCTACTTGGTCATCCAAGGCGTCGAAGAATCGTTCCAATTCTAGATCTAAGCGGAGATACATGTCCATCGTTTCAATCGCGTGAGGTCCGCATCGATGTCCGACGTAGTCTGTCGCAGAAAAACTCATGGTGAGCATGTCACACACGTCATCTTGCCCCAACGCTTCACCTTCGATTGCTGAGAGCGCAAAATCTACGAGAATGGTATTCCCTCCCGGTGTTCCCTTGAGAACGTCAAATCCGCCATTTGCTTCTTTCAGAGCGTCGAGGAGGTACGGGAATGTGGGTCTGATTTCACCCGTGAATGAACCCTCGTATGGATTGTTGTCTGGTGTGCAACTGGCGTAAACATCTGAAGGCCTTAAGAGGTCCCATCCGAGGCTTGTCAGTCTTTCAGCTTCCCCTTTCTCATTAAAGGATTTGGCCCAAACGGGCAACTCATCTCCATAGTAGGTACTTGTAATAAAATGGCCTTTGTCTTTTCCGTAAAACCAGTACGCACCATCAGCGGCATGTCCTGCAGGGAGGATCGCTCCTCTGTCTTTCAGACTGACTCCGATGACTTTTGCATTCAGTCCTGTCGCCAGTTTGAGTTCGTCTCCTATTGTAGATGAGACAAGCCTTGTGGGAGACATCTTTCCCGCAGATCCATAAATGGTTCCGTCCTGATCGACCCCATCTACACCTACACCGCGCACTGTAGAATCTGACGCACAGTAGACGGTAACCCCGTCTTCTCTCACGTACCAATTGTTTGCAACAATGCCATTAATAGATGGCGTTGTTCCCGTAAAAATTGATGCATGTCCTGGGCCAGTATAGGTGGGCGCGTATCCGTACTGGTGATCGTACATCGTAAACCCGCCATCTACAAGACGGGCAAACCCGCCATCTGAAAAGTGTGGAGAAAACCTGTGGAGATAATCTGCACGCATTTGGTCTATGGTAATCCCCACGATAAGTCGGGGCATGTCATCCGATCCACTTCCAATGTCAATCTTCGTTTCAAAGCTGCAGCCCATGACCACAAAGAGAATTCCCACAATGATAAAAACCTGTTTCATATGAACCATCTTCATTTTATTTATTTTGCCCAAACCTTAAATACCACCCAACCCACAGCCAAACAAGCCACTACGCTGACGAAGATGTTCGCGAGCGCCCACATGGTGTTTCCATCTTGAAAAAGGCGAAGCGTATCGATTGAAAAAGTCGAAAAAGTCGAAAATCCGCCACAAAATCCGACAGCCAAAAGCGGCATCCAAATAGAATCTCTGTCCCATTTGGCGCCCCCATAAATGATTAAAGCAGCCAGGAGTCCTGTGGCGATTACGTTCGCAGCAAGAATTCCGAGGGGTGCCATTGCAGAACCCAAATTGTTTCCGCTGCTTGCAAGTTTATTGACGCCCGCGCCTAACAACGCTCGGGCTACACTTCCCGCGCCGCCGCCTATAAAAATCGCTGTCAGGGTTACAAAGTTGATCGACATTATGTGGTCTCTAGGTTGAGTCTGGGACGAATCGCTTTAAGTACAACCCCTCCGAGTACCGCGCCGAGCATCCAGCCGAAGAGCACATCTCCAGGGAAATGTACGCCCAAGTGAATGCGGCTATATCCGATAAGTAAGGCCCACCCGATGAGAAGCCACAACCACATCGTTCCTCCTGAAATCGTTGAGAGCAGACACCCCACAAATACAGCAATCGCCATGTGGTTTGCCGCATGCGACGACACGAAACCGAAGGTGCCGCCTTGATACATCGTGCCATCACTTCTTTCGTAAAGATGCACATCTTCCACAAAATCTACTCTGTGTGAAGGCCTGACTCTTTCCGCCGTAGGTTTGATTACCCTCGCTGAAATAACGTCAGCAAGTCCTACAGATATTACGATTCCCAAAATCACCAACAGACGAGATTTATTCTCAGGGATGTTTTTCCAGAGCAAGTAAATAATCCCGATATAAAGCGGAGTCCAGGCAAGGGGTTGACTTATCCACCACATCAGCGTGTCACACGAGGGACATGCGCCGTTGATCGCAAAGAATAACGACTCGTCAATATTTGACAACCAATCTAACACTGCGCTTAATCGTTATTCATAGATGCCCTCAATAAGTGCATCATATTTGGTTTTTATCGGCTTGCGCTTCAGCTTAAGGGTAGGTGTAAGTTCACCTCCTTCAATTGAGAACGGCGCTGGAAGAACGCGAATAACCTTCACGCGTTCCCATTGGCTGAAGGGCGCCATCAATGTGTTGACTTCTTCCATGATGCGGTCCGTAATTCGTGTATCGTCACCAATCTTGTCATCTCCTGGGTAGGTGTGGTCGTGACGTTTGCACCATTCGTTGATCGCAGCTGTGTCAGGAGAAATCAGTGCCGCTGGGTGCTTTCTGTACTCACCTACGACCATGACTTGTTCGATAAACAGAGATGCCTTGAGTGCATTTTCAAGTAGGGCAGGGGA
>JAPKBK010000136.1 GCA_028823435.1 Flavobacteriales bacterium | reverse complement strand
TCCTCAGCATGTGTGGCAACTGGATGTTATGATGTCACAATCAATGACAGTTACGGAGATGGTATCTGCTGTGCGTATGGCACAGGAAGCTACAGCATAACATCAGATGGCAACACGTTGGTTTCAGGTGGTGAATTCGTCTCTACAGAAACAACTAATTTCTGTGTGACTGCAGGAGGCACCGACACACCTGGGTGTACTGACTCTGCTGCGTGCAACTACGATGCATCGGCAACCTTCGATGACAGCTCTTGTGAATACACTACTTGTGCAGGATGTACAGACGCTTCAGCTTGTAACTATGACGCTTCATCGACCATTGATGACGGCTCTTGTGAAAGCAGCAGTTGTGCAGGATGTACAGACACTTCAGCATGTAACTATGACGCTTCATCGACCATTGATGACGGAACTTGTGAATACACTTCGTGCACATGTACAGGTGACATCAATGGAGATGGCGTCATTACAGTCGCTGACGTATTGCTTGTTCTGTCTGAATTCGGATGTTTGTCAGGCTGTACAGCTGATGTAGACGGTGACACGTATGTCAATGTTGCGGATATCTTACTGCTACTTGCAGCGTTTGGTACTGCTTGTTAATTTTCGAGTATATTGTGTACGCTTAATACATATAAAACTCGACTATGACTTTTAAATATATACAACTGCTAGGAGCGGCGACCATGATGATGGTCTCCGCTTCTGCATTTTCTCAATGTTCATCTTGTACACCTGATTACACATGTGTCGCTGATGGCTTTCCTGTACTTTGTCCTTCTGTTTTGCCTGATGGAACAACGGGTGAAGAATATTTGGCAACTGCAACGTTTAACATGCCTGCCTCTGTTCTAGACCCCGGGTCAGGTCTTACCGCAACATTAGAGAGCATTACAATCACAAGCATCACAGGTCTCCCTTTTGGATTAACATTGACACCTAGCAACCCTAATGGCGTTTACTTCCCTTCCAACGGTGAAGAATACGGTTGTGCTACAATATGTGGCATTCCTCTTGCGGCTGGCCAGTACTTTGTAAACATTAATGTAGCGGTCGTTGCTTCTGTCTTTGGCATCACTCAGAGCCTGAGTGAAAGCTTTTCGCTCCCCCTTAGCATTCTTGAAGGTTCTGGAGGTGGAAATGCGAGCTTTAATGTCTCCGAAAATTCTGGGTGTGCTCCTTTATCTGTTGATATTGAAAACCTCATCACAGGTTCAGGTGTATCATATGATTGGGATTTCGGGGGGCCATCAAATGGCTCAGTCATAAATCTAGAAGTTCTTACGGACAATTACCCTGCTGAAACAACTTGGATGGTCATGGACTCTGATGGAGAATTGCTGATCTCAGGGGGCCCCTATTCAGACGCACAAACAATTTACAATGAACAAATATGTGTTGGACCAGGAAGCTATACATTAAGCATTAATGACAGTTATGGAGATGGCATGCAATTTGAAGGGGTCATAGGAAGCTATGTACTCACGGATGGGGGTGGCAACATCCTTGCTCAGATAGTGGAAGGTGGGAATTTTGGCGCGAATGCAATCCACAACTTCACAATTGACGAATCTAATCTTGTGGGGGGGTGTGTTTTAAACTCTGCCAATCCAAGTGTTTTATATAATGAGCCAGGATCATACACGATTTCATTAGCGACGACAGTCACACAATTAACACTTACTTCACTAGATATTATTGAGCTAGGTGACGGATGGGGAGGTGATGTCGAGGAAGGGTTCTTTGGTCTTCTTTCACCAGATCCATTCTTTGTACTGGATGGTGATGTTTCGTTTACGTCTGGCTCTGTGACTGATGAAGAAACGCCTGTTTTTAATAACTTAAGTGTTGCATTAACATATGGCGAAAATTACGACGTCTCCTTCTATGATGAAGACCTTATCACGGGCAATGACTTTTTAGGAACCGCTAGTTTTTTTGCTACTGGCGCAGGTGTTTATACTATTTATGGAGGTGGTAATGTTGCTGTGATCAACATTACAGAAACGATCAGTGCAGAATTTTTTGACACCGAAACCATTACCGTTTTTGAGGGACTTGATGTTTGGGCTGATCTTGATGGTGACGGATATGGAGACATCAACTCCCCTGTCAACGGATGTGACCCTTCAAACACGACTCCTTACGCATTTAACAGTGAAGACTGCAATGACCTTGAGGCATTAATGTTTCCAGGTGGCTCTGGCACGTTGTCAGGTATAGACAACGATTGCAACACAATTATAGAAGATGATGAGATCCTAACAATTTCAGGATGCACAGACCCTATGGCTGAAAACTACGATCCTAGTGCCACCGTAAATGATGAGAGTTGTATCTATGCAACATGCTTTGGTGATTTTAACAATGACGGCGTCATTACAGTCACCGATTTACTTGAACTCCTTGCAGACTTTGGATGCACCTCAAATTGTGCGACCGATTTAAACGAAGACGATTTGGTCAGTGTTGCTGATTTACTGCAAATTCTTGCTGTATTCGGAACGATATGTCCTTAAATAAATAATTTGGCCTTAAATTACATAAAAATAAAAATATGAAAAATGTACTCATCGGCTTTCTCGCCATCTTTGTCCTTGGATCTGCATCAGGTCAATGTACTGCAGATTTTGATTTCGGAAGTGAAACGTATGGAAGCTCACCTGACCCAAGTCAAGGCGAACAATTTGAGCCTGGAATTACTGGCGAGCCTTATTACGATGTTCTGCATCTGTTAATTCCGACATACGTTCTTGAAATTGATTCTACCCTCCCTTTTTCACCAACTGCATTGCTCGATTCTATTGAGTTAGTGAATATCGTAATGGTCGATCTAAATACACTTACTTCTTACACATTGTCTGAAATAGGATTAGAAGTTGTGTGCAACAACAATAATGACTCAAGTTATCCATGTTCCTTTCATGGAGGGAATCAATATTGCGCCAGTCTTGAAGGAACACCTACTATGTCGGGCAATTTCAGAGCTGACATCACCGTAAAAGGGTGGACTTTGGTCTTTGGATTTCCATTTGGACAAGAACAATTGTTCGGATCTTTATTTGTTAATTTTGGGGTTGAAGGATGTATGGATCTAAATGCGACTAATTATAATCCTGAAGCAGTGATTGATGATGGATCATGTATCCTTAACCCATGTAACCTTGATGGTATTGAGGTTGCAACGATTAGCTATTCCTATACAGCAACAGACTTAAGCGTCGATGTTGGTGACCTTGTGTACTGGGTCAACTATGGTGGGTTTCACGATGTGAATGGAAACGTAGACTCTCAAACGGGTCTTTCATTCGGAAATCCTGAAGTATTCTCATTGCCGGCTATATCTGGAAGTCCTTCCGGTGTATGTATGGGTTCACACACTTTTACCATCCCGGGTGTTTACACTTATGATTGTTCAATAGGATCTCACGCTGCCCTAGGCATGGTAGGCACTGTGACGGTCGGACTTGGAGGTTGTACGGATAGCGAAGCTTCGAACTACAATGCAGCAGCAGATTACGACGACGGAAGTTGTAACCCAATTGTGGACTGTTTTGGGGATTTAAACAATGACAGTAGCGTCACCGTTGCTGACTTGTTATTAATCCTATCTGAATTTGGGTGTACTTCTGGATGTACAACAGATGTTAATGGTGACGGACTCACAACTGTGAGTGATTTGTTAGAATTACTTTCTGTATTTGGTACCGCTTGCTGATAGAAAATATATGATAATGAAGCCGGAATACCTGAAAAGGGTGTTCCGGCTTTTTTTTTAAGTAAATTGCAGCCTAGAGATATGAATAAAAAATCGATATGAAATTAATATTCAAGTATTTAATTGTGGCAGTTGCAGTCATTTCCATTCCATTTATGGGACATAGTCAATGCAACACAACTGTGAGTTTTGATGTGACACTTGGAGGGGGACAAAGCACAAGCCAAAACATGTTCTTGACAGGAACGCTCACACAAATTCAGTTTAACCTTGACTTCACTGCAGGAGGAGGAGAGTGGCCTGCGGATATGATTGCCGTCATTACTGGTGCAAACGGAAACTGCATAGCAGGTGAAGGATACAACATCAACCCGCCTTCAACATGTTCTGAAATTGATTTCCCCACAAGCTGGACCTCAAGTTCAAATGGATTTTACACCTATACAATGAGTGCTGTGGCTGCCGGAATCAGCGGAGATGGGACATGGTTTTTTGATTTACAAAATGGATGGAACTTCGGCACTGCCAGTGCAAATTATGATTTAGATATCATCTTATTTGGTGTATGTGATCAAGGGGATTGCATGGACCCTTTGGCTTGTAATTTCAACCCAGATGCTTCATTTGAAGACAACTCATTTTGTGAATACCCTTCCTTCGGATATGATTGTTTCGATGAATGTATCGCCGATATTGATTCTGACGGGATTTGTGACATGTTTGAAATAGGAGGATGTACAGATCAATTTGCGTGTAATTTCACAATTCTCGCGACAGATAATGATGGATCATGTGGATATGCAAATACTGATGAAGATTGCAACGGGAACAATCTCCTTCCAAGTTTCAACAACGCCCCTGATGACATAGATGTCACATGTGCAAATGTCCCCTCCCCGCCTACTTTATATGCGAGTATCTCTTCTTTCGCTTCTGAGTTTGAAGAACAACATAACCCTGATGGAAATTGTTATGCCGCAGCATGGACTGTCACAATTGAAATGGATGAAACGACAATCGAGGGAAGTTGTCCAGGCGACTTCACGATTGTGAGACACTGGGTTGGCACAGACTGTATGAACAGACAGGTTGAACATACTCAAACGATAAACATAACTGACAATACACCACCATCCTTCGTCGGAGGCACTGCTCCAATTGCTACGACGTGCCCGATCCTTCCTGAATTCGAAAATGCTGTGGCCCAAGATGCTTGCAGCCCCCCTGTGACATATGATATTGAAGAAGAAACCTTTCTAACGGGTGAGTGTGAAGGAAGATATTCAATATATCGTTTGGTCACAGCAACGGATGCTTGCGGGAATAGTTCTACGGTAGAACAGGTCATTGAAGTCAATGACG
>JAPKBK010000008.1 GCA_028823435.1 Flavobacteriales bacterium | reverse complement strand
TCAAAAATAACAACGTCTATGCTTTTGTTGTCTAGAATAGAAATGCAAGAAGACAGGAGGGATGCAGAAAGTTCCGCAGAGATTTCCTCATCGGTTTCTTCATCTACCCTGAGCATATGCGCTTCATCCCGTATAATCCGTGTCTTCACTGTCGTCGGTCGTCCCTTTGAAAGAATGCACGCTTCGACGCCCATGCCACGCGCTTTAAAAAGTTCAAGCAAACGAATTCCGGCTGGATCATCACCTATTACAGTCGCAAGATGCACTTGTGCGCCCAGTGCTTGAACATTGCGCGCGACGTTTGCCGCGCCGCCTGCTCTTTCATCTCGGCCCGTCATCAGGACAACAGGCACAGGCGCTTCAGGGCTATTGCGTTCTACTTTTCCAAACAAGTATGCATCCATCATGACATCACCTACCACAAGCGCGCTAAGGTTTGAAATGTTTTGTAATGCTTCCTGTTTGGTCATGATTTATTGAGTCAAATGTGTGACGTCTCTCATTGTCAATTATGACAGTTTTCTTACTGCGGTATCAATCCTGCGAACAGCTTCCGCGAGAACTTCATCGGCAGCGGCATAGCTGATGCGAATGCATTCGGGCGTACCGAAAGCAGCGCCACTCACTGTAGCTACATGTGCTTCTTCAATGAGGTACATGGCAACATCTTCTGAGTTGTTGAGTGTTCTGCCATTGTAGCTTAGTCCGAAAAGATCGCTAATGTCCGGAAACAAATAAAACGCGCCCATGGGAAGGTTGAGTTTTATTCCAGGAACTTTACTTAAATCGGCATGCATTGCATTTCTTCTTCTGAGAAAGGCTTCGAGCATAGAATTTGCAATGGAGGGGTCTTGTTCAACGGCTTCAGCTGCAGCTGCTTGAGTGATGCTACAAGGCGCAGACGTAAATTGTCCTTGGATCTTTGTGCAAGCCGCAGCGATCCATTTGGGTGCACCTATATATCCAAGTCGCCAGCCGGTCATTGCAAACCCTTTTGACACACCATTGACAGTGATCACTCGCTCAATCATGCCAGGCTCAGCAGCCAAACTCGCATGTCGTGAGGTGAAATTGATGAGTTCGTAAATCTCGTCAGAGATTGTAAATACGTGGTCATGCTTGCGAAGTACATCAGCGATCGCCGCCGTTTCTTCTTGGCTATATACTGACCCTGAAGGGTTGCAAGGTGAGCTATAGATCACCAGCCTTGTTTTCTCGTTAATCGCCGCTTCGAGCGCCTCAGGATTGATTTTGTAGTCCTCCTTAATGGTCGTAGGAATAATCACGGGAACTCCCCCTGCGACTTTTACGATTTCCTCATAGCTTACCCAATAGGGTGCTGGAAGGATGACTTCGTCCCCCGGATTGACTAAGCTTAAGACAACATTTGCAAGAGATTGTTTGGCGCCTGTACTGACGACGATTTGGTCTGGCGCGTAGTCCAGTCCATTGTCTCTTTTGAATTTCTTTGAAATGGCTTCTCTTATTCTAGGCGTGCCTGGAACGGGGGTGTAGTGGGTCTCATTTGCATTGATCGCATCAATGCCAGCTTGTTTTAATACAGCAGGGGTGTCGAAGTCGGGTTCTCCCAAAGAAAGTGAGATGACGTCAACTCCAGACGCTTTGAGTTCACGAGCCATTCTAGCCATGGCAATTGTTGCAGACTCAGACAGGCGATTAAGAAGATCAGAAGTGCGGTTTTCCATTAGAAGCAAATAAAGCGATTTTTCAAGCCCTAAAGGTAGTTATTTCCTCGGGAGGAGTGCGAGTCCAAGCATAGTAATTGCGCCATTTACAGGAAGCAACGAAAACCCGAAACTAAAGCCCCAATATTTGGATAAAAAGTGCTCAAGTAAATAGCAGACAATAGGCGAAGCAATGGCGACATAGGGAATCAATTTTTCTCTCGGTTTACTTTTAAATAGTATTCCGAAGAAAAACAATCCAAGAAGGGGTCCATAGGTGTAATTCGCGGCTGTAAAAAGTGCCGCAACGACGCTTGTGTCATTCACAGCTCTAAATGTCATGATTGCAATGAACAGAACGCCCGCCATGCCCAAATGGACTGTCTTCCTGATTTTCTCGGCTTTTTCTTCCGCCATTTTTTGAGTACCTATGAGGTCAACACACGTAGAGGTAGTGAGTGCCGTTAACGCCGAATCTGCAGAACTGAAAGCAGATGCAAGAAGTCCGATAAGGAAAACGCCGCCTGCCATGGGACCCAATGACCCACCAAGGGCGAGTGTAGGAAATAGCCTGTCCGTCGCTGTGGGGATAGCAATCCCTTCCGCACCTGCATGCAGATATAAAAGCGCGCCAAGTGACAGAAATAAGATGTTTGCTGCGAAGAGAACCACAGCAAAACTGGCCATGTTTAATCTCGCGCTCTTGAGATCTTTGCAGGCGAGATTTTTCTGCATCATGTCCTGGTCGAGTCCAGTCATTGCAATACACACGAAGGCGCCAGCAAGAAAGTGTTTTACAAAATGATTGCCTGCTTTCCAGTCATCAAAGACGAAGATTTTTGTCATTCCACTGGACTTCACGAGCTCGGGGATGGCTGTCACAGATGCGCCATAGGCATTTGAAATAGCCAGTACAGTAAGGATGACGGCAGTGAGCATGCAGGCGGTTTGGACTGTGTCTGTCCAAATCACTGTGGCCATTCCTCCTTGCCTTGTGTAGGTGTAAATAATGGCAAGGACTACAGCGACAATTGCTGCAAAGGCCCAACCAGGAACGCCCCCTGTGCTGCTTGAAAAAAGAGGTTCAAGGATGGCAAGTTCCACGACAATTGCGACAAGAAAAAGCCTGAAAGATGCCCCGATGACTCTGCTTAAAATAAAGAATGATGCGCCCGTTTTATAGGCGCCATTGCCGAATCTTTGGTCCAAGTATGTATAGATGCTCGTAAGCCCTAACCGGTAGTAAAGTGGCAGAAGTACAGCAATAATAAAGAGATACCCCACCATGTATCCGAGGACCATTTGAAGGTAGGTAAAACTTTGTGTATTCACCCAGCCTGGTATGGAAATAAAGGTGACGCCACTCAGCGAAGCACCTACCATTCCGAAGGCCACAACATACCATGGCGCCTTTCTTCCAGCCAAGAAAAAGTCAGACGCTTTTTTATCCCGGCCAGTGATGTGGCCGATTAAAAACAACACCCCAACGTAGAGGCATGAAATGAGAATAAATGTAGTTGCTGACATGGTCCCAAATTTACATGTTCGAACACCGGCATTGGCGTTTTATCTTTACACCGTGCAACAACTCCCTTCAAGGCTCATTGAAGCCGCCGTCGATCAGATTTCTACGCTTCCTGGCATAGGCCGTAGAACCGCATTGCGGCTGGCCTTAAGTCTGCTAAGACGGGACAGTGAAAGGGTGCGGTCATTGGCGGATGCCATCGTCGCAATGAGCGAAGGAGTGAAGCCCTGTGACGTTTGTCACAACTTAACGGAACAGGTGACGTGTTCGATTTGTACTGCGCCCACCAGAAATAAGAATCTGATTTGTGTGGTAGAAGACATTAGAGATTTACTTGCAATAGAAAATGTAGGCACCTTTCGCGGTGTGTACCATGTTTTGGGCGGAATCATAAGTCCTATGGATGGTGTAGGTCCATCGGATTTAACGATTGAGCCATTGATTCGACGACTTGCTGAAACAAACACAGCTGACGGGGTTGATATTTCAGAGGGTTCTATTTCAGAGACCTCTGTTTCAGAAAGCGCCACAGAAATTATTTTTGCATTGCCAGCAACCATGGAGGGTGATACGACATCGTTCTATTTGTATAAAAAAATGGTGTCATTTAACCTCAAGATTACGACGCTCGCGCGGGGTGTAGCTGTGGGGGAGGCTTTACAGCATGCTGACGAAGCCACTCTTGCGCGCTCCATGGATAACAGGACTTTATATGAGTGCTAAAAGATGAAGTTATCTGTAATCATAGTCAGTTATAACGTAGAGCACTTTCTTGCGCAATGCCTTATATCTGTGGAGAGAGCGATTGCACATTACTCAGACCAAACGCCTTCTAATCTTTCTCAAATTGATGTTTTTGTAGTCGATAACATTTCGGTGGACGGAACATGTAACATGGTGAAGGAGCGTTTTCCATGGGTGACTTTGATTGAGAATTCCGAAAACGTTGGATTTTCTAAAGCAAACAATCAAGCGATTCATATTTCAAATGCCGAGTACGTTCTCCTTTTAAATCCCGACACCGTCATACAAGAAGATACATTTTTAAAATGTATTTCTTTTGCCGATGAAAACCCCAAGCTTGGCGGGATGGGCGTGCCCATGTTTGATGGTTCAGGGACGTACCTTCCCGAGAGTAAAAGGGGGATTCCAACCCCTTGGGCATCCCTGTGTCGGATTTCAGGTCTTTTCCGTTTGGCACCGAAAAGCAAGCACTTGAACAACTATTATGCAGGACATTTAAGTGCAGATGAGAATCACAGGATCGACGTGCTAAGTGGTGCGTTTATGTGGATGCGTAAATCGGCTCTGGATGAAGTAGGTGTCTTAGATGAAGCATTTTTCATGTACGGAGAAGATATCGATCTCAGTTGGAGAATCGTAAAAGGAGGGTGGGAGAATCACTATTTTACAGACACTAGAATCATTCATTATAAGGGAGAGAGTACAAAGAAGGGATCTCTGAACTATGTGTCGATTTTTTACAAAGCCATGTTGATTTTTGCGGCCAAACATTTTGAAGGTTCCCAAGCCAGATCTTTTAATTTTTTAATTCGCATTGCGATTTATTTCCGGGCATTTATTTCTGTTTTACGTAGAATAGTCACACGCATGACTTGGCCCTTTTTAGAAGGTGTATTTCTTCAAATCGGGCTTTTCCTACTCCTCAATTTTTACGCAAATTATTCGGGAATTCAATATGACACATATGCGACAAATGTTGCGATGTTGATCTATTCATCGGTATGGGTGTTTTTCCTTTGGGTTTGTGGTGGATATGACAAGCCATGGATTCCGAGAAGGGTATTGAAGGGCATCGCTGTTGGTTCAATTGTTCTCGTCGCTGGTTATGGATTGCTTCCCGAAGATTATCGTTTCTCGCGTGCCATTTTGCTTTTGGGTGCGATTTGGTTTTCTGCAGTCGTGATTTTCGGACGTGTCACTTTCGGAGGTTGGCGTTTGGGCGCGAAGCCCAAATCAAGACTTATCGTAGCGGGGAAAGAAGAGTCACGTTCCATCAAGCAGCTTTTAGCGTCTATTGAACTTAGAGAAGGTATTTCAGAAGCGACACATGTGATCACTTCAAATGAACTGAATACAATTGTAGATGTCGTCCGAGTGCATTCAATTGGAGAGATCGTGTTTAGTGGAAGAGATGTCAGATCTAAAGATATTATTACGGTACTTGCTTCCCTTGTAGGCAAGGCAGTCGTGTGCAGAATTGCTTGGACTGATGACGGTTATGTGATGGGGTCAGGCGGGCCAGGTCCAGACGCAGTGACCGAGCTAGACAGCGCTATATATGGACCGTCAGCCCGGCGTTCAAAACGTATTTTTGACCTGTTCTCTTCCCTCATTCTGCTGCTTGTTTTCCCTTTTCTTTTTGTTTTCAAGCGATCTGAATGGATTGCTTATTCATTCAAGGTATTCCTTGGCAAAGCGACATGGGTAGGACTCGCTGGTGCCGACAAACAGTCGCGTCCAAACATTATTAATGCCGTTGAAAACGATGATGTGAGAGTCAGAGAACGTCTTAACCTTGCGTATGCAAGAAAATACAATTGGTTTGAAGACCTCAAGCTTGTCCTCAACGCATTACTTTTACCATCTGTAAACTGATTACATGGCAATTATTGATATCCTACTCCCTAAAATGGGTGAAAGTGTGGCTGAAGCTACGATCATTAACCTTTTGGTTGATGTGGGCGCTAGTGTTGAGGCAGATGAAGCTGTCGTTGAAATTGCGACAGACAAGGTTGACAGTGAAATCCCAGCTCCTGAAGATGGCGTGCTGTTGGAGTGGCTCGTCTCAAAAGACGATGTCGTTCAGGTGGGCGATCCCATTGCGCGTTTCGAAATAGGAGGGGCTGCCGTTGTTGCGCCAGTTGCGCCTTTAGCTCCAGTTGCTGAAACCATTGTCGAAGTAGATTCTGCGCCAGCAGACATTTCTACATCATCCGTCGTTGTACCTTCTTTGTCAGTGCGTAACGCGTTAGATTCAGTTTCAGCCCCAGAAAGAACGGGTGCATCAGGCAGGTTTTACTCTCCGCTAGTCAGGAGTATTGCGATTGCGGAAGGGGTCGGTATGGAAGAATTAGAACAAATCTCCGGATCGGGTTCTGAAGGCAGGGTCACGAAGAAAGACATGTTGGCATATCTATTGCGCCGCAATAGTCACAGTCCGGCATCTGCTATTCCTGTCAAAGAAAAGCCAGCGATTCCTTCGCCAGTGATTTTAGAATCCTCAATGGATGCGCACCCTGCTTTTAAATCCATTTCCGGTGGGTACGAAGTTGTGGAGATGGATCGGATGCGCAAGCTGATTGCCAAACACATGGTTGATTCGGTGCAGACATCGCCTCACGTGACTTCTTTTGTGGAAGCAGATGTGACGAGTTTGGTCTTATGGAGAAACAAGAATAAGAACAAGTTTCTTGAGAAATTTGGCGAGAAACTGACGTTCACACCTTTGCTCGCTGAAGCGATTGTCAAAGCGATTGGGGATTTCCCCGGTGTGAATGCGAGTGTGGACGGTGACAATGTGATTATGCATAAAGGGATACACCTCGGTATGGCTGCGGCGCTTCCAAGTGGAAATTTAATTGTACCCGTGATTAAGAATGCGGATTCATTCAATTTGCAGGGATTGACAAGAGCGGTGAATGACTTGGCCAAACGTGCCCGTGCTGGGCAACTTGGTCCAGATGACATTGCTGGCGGTACTTATACAATGACGAACGTAGGAACGTTTGGAAATGTGATGGGTACCCCGATCATTAATCAGCCGCAAGTGGGCATTCTCGCACTGGGAGCGATTCGTAAAAAGCCAGCTGTAATAGAAACACCGGAAGGAGATATGATTGGTATTAGACATATGATGTTCCTTTCTCACAGCTATGATCACAGAGTTGTTGATGGTCAATTGGGTGGTCGTTTTGTCCGTCGCGTCGCTGATTATCTAGAGAATTTTGCATCAGATCGACCGATAGAAGGATAGCGCATATTGAATTTCATAATGCGTACACAAAGTCCACTTATTTAAATTAATTAAGTACTTAACTTGTGAGTATGTTGAAACACCCGATCTCATTTGTAATTATTTGTTTTTTTACGATTTTATCGTCAAATAATATACTTTGCCAGAGCCAATCTAAATCTCCGCGTCATTCTCTGTCTCAGTCCGACAGACTGGTGTTTGATCAGGCGTCTATGCTTTCTGAAGAAGGTGTCTATCACGAAGCGGCAAGGGTATGGAAGGGGCTCGTGGATGATTATCCAGTTTGTGGAAATTACAGGTATCACTATGCTGTGTGTCTGTTGAATTCAGGTGCGCCGGTTTCGTCAGTGAACCAGGAATTAACGAATGCCATTTCTATATCAGGGTCATTGATTTCAGGTTCGGGAAAATTTAATGAAGATATATGTGAAGCTCCTGTTGACGTTTTGGTATATGCGGCTCAAGTGAAAATGTTGCTTTTGGAGTTTGAGGAGGCGCTCAGTTTGTTGTCTCAATTCAATGTCGAAGCAAAAAAATGGAACCCACTTAGACGTACCGCTGACCTTCTTCTCACGAATATTGACATGGCAAAAAACCTTATTGCCAGTCCGGTTGATGTCCAGGTCAGGAATATGGGGCCGCTTATTAATACGGAGTTTGACGAGACCCATCCAGTGATTAGGGCAGATGAAAAGCAACTGTTTTTCTCTTCACAAAGGGCCCGGTCAAATGGGTCAAATCACGGTGCTTTCGATCCGAACACGAAAGATCATTATGCAGACATTTACATGTCTGAACGTGACTCCACTTGGGGAGAAGCTGAATGGGTCAACATTGGCCTTAAAAAGCACAAGCTTGCGTTGGCAATTTCTCCTTTTGGGGAGGATCTTGCCATTGCACAAGTGGATGGTTGGGATGAATTGGTGTTTCATTCAAATAAAAGAAAAGGAAAATGGCAAAAAGCTGTTGCCTCGAGTGTCATTCCCGATGCGCCGTCGGAGGGCGTCATTGTGTTTTCGCCCAACAATTCAATCGCGATCATGAGTATTGCGGACAGAAAGGGGAGGACCGGATTTGATTTGTACCAGTACACCAAGCTGTCAGACGGCAGTTGGTCAAATCCTGAGATTATCGAGGGGCCCATCAATTCTGAAAGACATGAGATGTCACCGTTTATTTCAGCTGACGGCACTTTGTTTTTTGCATCGAATCGTCAAACAAGTATGGGCGGGTATGATTGCTATCGCTCTGTGTATGTCAATGGAAAGTGGAGTGACCCGGTGAATCTGGGGTTCCCTATTAATACCGTTGATGACGACAGATATTTTGCGATTTCTGCTGAGGGTACGCGTGCTTATATCGCCTCTAGAAGAAACCGTCCCTTAAATGATTACGACATTTTCGAAATAACGTTTACGGATGCATCACAACTTGTCAATGGCAATATTATGCTGCTTAACGCGCTTCTGGAGGTGGAGTTTGATCGCATTACGTTAACATCTTTGCAGTCTGGAGTTACGGATGATGTCATGGTTTTCGAAGACAACAAACAATTCCTACGCGCGATTATTTACGGAGGTCAATCATACAGGATTGACTACATTAAAGGCGGTGCTGTAATCATGACAGACACGCTAGAAATTCTGGCTGATGCGGGTTACCATTTGTATACAGACCCCATCGATTCATTTGATGGAGGGATTTCTGATGACGGGACATTGCTCGTGGAGAAATATATTGAACCAGAACCAGAACCCGAGTTGATTGATGCTTCAATGTCATTGGAAGATTCACTTGAACTTTTAAGTTTGTTTGGTCCGTCGCCGGAAGAGGAAAGTTGGATTTCCATTTTTAAACTCAATCCGCTCCAAATTCACACACCTGACATTGACATTCCTGCAATGGCAGATGAAGTTGCAAGAAGAATCAATGCCGAAGGACATCCAGAACTGTTGATTTCTTCAAGTGCATTCAGAAATGAAACCACATCTTTTGAAGACGCGAATGCCTTTTCTGGGAAGCGCTCAGCAAATGTTTTCATCAGACTGAAAAAGCTTTTGTCAAATAAGGGATATAAGAATAAGGTGGATTACACGTTTTTGCCTTTTGAAATAATGGTTGTGACGGACCCAGACGATGACACGCCTGATTATGTGAAAGTTCAAATAACATCACGACCTCAATAACAGATTTTACGACAATTAACATGGGAATAGAAGAAGGATTAAAAAAGCTAAATCTCAAACGTCCGCTCGTTGTTTTTGATTTAGAAACCACCGGCGTTCAGGTAGGTACTGACAGAATAGTGGAGATTGCGATGATTAAAGTTTCCCCAGATGGGTCCATCGTCCGGAAGCCAGAGAAAGCAGGTGCAGAATATCGGATTCTCGTCAATCCTGAGATGCCTATTCCTCTAGAGTCTTCCTTGGTCCACGGCGTATATGATGATGACGTAAAAAACAAGCATACATTTGGCGCGATCGCACCTGGTTTGGTGAAGTTTCTTCAGGATTGTGACCTTGGTGGTTTTAATTCAAATCGATTCGATGTCCCCATGCTCGTAGAAGAATTTCTGAGAGTGGGTATCGATTTTGGCATAGAGGGGCGGAATCTTATTGATGTCCAAAACATCTTTCACAAAATGGAGCAGCGTACGCTTAAAGCCGCGTATAAGTTTTATTGCGGAAAAGAATTAGATGGCGCGCATGAAGCTTACCCCGATACTTCTGCTACGCTTGAAGTCTTGGTCGCTCAACTTGAGAAGTATGCCGACAAGTCAATCATTGATACCCGAGGTGAAACAGTAGGTCCTGTTCCGGGAGATATGGAGCTGCTCCACGAATTCTGTCAACGTACGAAAAATGTTGATCTCGCGGGTCGTTTGATTTATAACGATGAAGGAGTCATTATTTTCAATTTCGGAAAACACAAAGGAGTGTCGGCAATTGAACTTCTCAAGCGAGACCCGGGATATTTTGGTTGGATGATGAAAGGAGATTTCCCACGTTACACAAAGAGAGTTCTCCAGCAAATAAAGGATGGGGAACTTAAATAGCAGTAAGTGAAAATAGCCGTACTTGTATCTAACGATCTTTCTTTTGACCAAAGAGTAAGAAAAACCTGTAAAGTGTTAGTCGATGCAGGGCATGAACCCATCCTTGTGGGGCGACTTCTTTCAGACTCAACGCCATATGAGGGTCCTGGTTCGGCCATTAGATTTTCTCTGAAACATTCATCTGGGATGTTTTTTTATGCGGAATTACAATGGGCCCTTTGGAAGTGGTTAAAGACAGCAGATATCGATGCTGTATGGGCGAATGACCTTGACACCCTTCTTCCTGCTTTGCTTGTCTCAAGAAGACGCAAGCTTCGGATCGTGTATGATTCTCATGAATATTTCACGGAAGCAGCCGGATTAACAGGACGTCCATTGCGACGTTGGGTTTGGCTTACAATTGAAAAATATTGTATCCCCAAATTAAAGAAAATGCTTACGGTGAATGAATCCATCGCTGCACATTATAGATCGCGTTATGGTGTCCAGGTTGATGTGCTTAGGAATATGCCCGTATTGTCAGATGTTCCAGATATTTCTCACAGGAAAGCTTTTGAAGAATTTAAGATTCCTACAGATCTTCCGATTTTGCTTTTACAAGGTGCTTTCATGGACCGTGATCGTGGCACAAGTGATGCCGTTGATGCATTAGAACTTATGACCGATGTGCGACTGGTATTGGTGGGCGCAGGGATTGAATTCGATGAGTCCATTAAAAGGATGAATGATCCAAGATGGCGTGGGCGACTGCACTGCATACCGCGACTCCCTTATGAAAAGCTAAGAATTTTGACGGCTTCTGCTGACGTCGGGCTGTCTTTAGACAAAGGGATGCATGCAAATTATCTCTTAAGCTTGCCAAACAAACTGTTCGATTTCATTCATGTAGGCCTTCCTATCGTTGCAAGTCCTATGGTTGAAGTAAGGCGTATTGTTGAAGAAAATGGGGTAGGGGTCGTGATTGAGGATGTCACGACAGTTGAGATTTCCAGAGCCGTATCGAAAGTCCTTTCAAGTCCCCGAGACATGTGGTTTGAAAAATGTATGGCTGCAAGAAAGAATCTTCACTGGGGCACAGATTCCTTTTTAATTTTGGCGCACCTGGAAAGTTAAGACAGTTGTTTTTTTAACCATTTGAGACGGGTAAAAACATGTTGTGCGATTTGGTCTGGCATGGAGGAGAAGAGGGTACGCTTCATGGCTCTTTCTTCTCGGTACAGTGAATGCGTGAATTTCCGACTGACGCCTCCCGGAGCCACTTCAGAGATCACGGTATCGATACACATGCACTTGACGCCCTGTTTCCAGAGTGTGAGATTTAAATGATAATCGGCCAAGACTTTAAACCTTAAATCATAAGGCCTATTGCGAATGATGTCCCTTGAATAGATCACGCCCTGATGATGTAATGTGTTTCTCCATTTTAATGAAGCATTCCAAACGGGTTGATAGAATTCAGGAACACCTGACTCTCTCGGTGGAAGAAGATGAACTCCAAAAGCCAAAACTTCAGTTTTCGGGCCTTTTTCTAATGTGCCTATTAAAACCTTAAAACCATCTTCAGTAGGTAGGTCACCTGTCCCGAAAAACAAGATCCACTTGCCTTTTGAAAGGGCAACTCCTTTGTTCATGGCATCATAAATCCCTTTGTCTGATTCAATTTGGAAACAATCCATTGAAGCCTCGTTTTCTCTTATCCAATTTGGGCTGTCATCAGATGAAAGGCCATCAACGACAATGAGTTCGATGCGTTTGTCCCGGAATTTTGAAAAGGCATTCAGGGTCTCTTTTAATCCTTCAAGTTGATTGTAAGAGGGAATAATTATACTGAGGAGTGGCGCGGTCTCTTTTGTCATTGAGAGGACCTTATCTCACCCTTTTCACAGATTAAAATCTTGCCAGGGAACGCGGTCATAGATGCGTGGTCATGGGTTGCCATGATGACACTGCATCCAGAGTCTGTAAGTCCGTGCATTAAAGTAAGAATGTCTCTTGTGGTTTCAGGATCCAGGTTCCCCGTGGGTTCGTCAGCAAGAAATAACAAGGGTGAATTTAACAGGGCCCTTGCGATAGACACGCGTTGCTGTTCTCCTCCTGACAGTTCGTGTGGGAATTTATAGCCCTTGTGTGTCAGTCCGACGCGTTTAAGAACCTCATTTATTCTAAGCGCGATGTCTTTTTTTGACTTCCATCCCGTGGCTCTTAATGAAAATTCGAGATTGTTGCTGACCGTTCTGTCCGTTAAAAGGCCGAAATCCTGAAAAACGATTCCTAACTTGCGTCTAAGCTTATGTACGTTTTTTCTTGTCAATGAGGATAAATCCATGCCGCAGACGTCCCCAGAGCCGCTTGCAAGATCAATATCCCCATAAAGCGCTCTAAGAAGGCTTGACTTTCCGCTCCCGGTTTTCCCAATGAGATACAGGAACTCACCTTGACCAATCTCTAAATTGACATTGTTTAATACGACATGCTCCTGTTGATTGAGAGCAACATCTCGTAGGCGAACTAATGGCGAGTCTGACACTGTGGTAGCTGTTAGGTTAATCTAAGTTGAATAGCGCTTGATCAATCTCAGGATTCACTGAAACTGACCCGATACGTACAGCCATTGTTTGTGTTCCCGCAACGGTTACAATCTCCATGGGGAATTTAAACCCTTCTCCAAGGTCGATGTATTTGTTGAATTTTGTTGTGACAGACATGGGGCCATCATCACCCTCTGTGACTGATTTTGTGAAAGAGAGTATTTTCGAGCTGAGATCAAAATAGCACCTCATATTTATCGCGTCATTGCGTTCCTGATCGTCACAACAAGTGAAATGAATCACATGGTATTTACTCCCATTCATTTCTTCTACACCGAGAAGTTCAGAATTTATCCCGTTTTCACCTGCGTGAAGAAGGAATAGGGGGTCGAGTTCTTCCCATTGAGCGCTTAACAGTTCGTTGTCGGTTGTCACAATGCGAGGTCCCATTTGGGATGAATACCCTCCATTGTCAGTCACGACGTTTGTAATCACTTCTTGGTCACTCATTGCGAATGATGTGCGCGCCCCTCTTTTATTCTTTTTGTAGGATACCGTATGCGTGAAGCTTAAGTTCATGCCGCCTCCCATTTCCATAGATCCAGTGCGACGTAAACCACTGAGCTTAGAAATGGCTTTAACCCCTCCCAGTGCCTCGTAGTGTCCTTTGATGATCATTTCTGCAGTGACTCCATCTTCAGCTTCAGAACGTTCTATGAGCGGTTTTCCGTAGGCATCAAAAAACGCTACCGTTCCACTGGTTGCAAACTTGGTGAGCGATTCTGCGACACTTTTATTTCCGACACACGTAATATGTAACTGGTCGGGGTGGAGGTGGTTTTTTGCAACGCGCTGAACATCCTCTATGGTTACTGCGTTGAGTTTTTCTAAATAGGTTAAGTAATAATCCGATGGCAGATTGTACCGTTGAATATTTAGTGCAAATCGTGCAGCGGTATTTGGGTTTTCAAGAGAACGCGCAAAACTGCCCGTCATATAATTCTTAGTGACCGCAAAAGAGGCACTGTCTACGGGTTCGCTCGTCATGCGTCGGATTTCATAAAGAAACTCAACAACGGCACTGTCAGTCACCTCATTTCGGACATCTGCATATGCCGTAAAAGAACCCAGTAGGGGGTCAGTAGAAATGTTTGACCTTGCCCCATACGTAAATGCCTTGTCTTCACGAAGGTTCTGCATCAACCTGCCAGAAAAAGCACCGCCACCAAGTATGCTATTCATCACTGAAACGGCAATCGCATCTTTGCTTCCAGGAGGTATCATTACTGTGTGAGTAAGCTTTAAGACACTTTGGACGGCACCGTCCACAGGTGAGAAACAAACCCTATTCCCTTTCGGTCGCGATGGTGTATTCCATCTTTTATATGGAATATTATCGCTTCTTTTCCACTCACCGAAAAATGATTTTGCTTTTCCATATGCTGTATTTGCATCGATGTCACCGACGACGACGAGGGTGGCAATGTTTGGATGAAAGTATGTGTTGTGAAAATCCACAAAATCTTCTCTCGCTAAAGTGTTGATGCTTTCTGGAGTAGTGACTTCGCCGTAGGGATGGATGTCGCCATAGTTCAGTGATCGCGTCAGAACATCTGATATGTCAGAAGGAGAGCTTTCTGCAGCGACAAGTCCAGATAGCGCTTGCGTACGCAAGCGTTCTAATTCATTCTCTGGGAACGATGGCTCGAAAAGAATCTCAGACATCAATGTCAGAATTTCATTTGTATGCTTTGTAAGTCCAGATCCCCGAATGCCTTTCGGACTGGCACTTATCGACGCGCCGAGAAAGTCAATGGCTTCGTCGAGTTCTGCTTTTGATGTGTTCTTTGTCCCTGAGCGCATCATTTCGCCAAACAAGTCTAGCATTCCTGCTTTGTTCCCCTCGAAAATGGGTGCATATTCGAAAGACAATGTCCAGCTTATTTTGGGCTGTTTGTGGTTTTCTACGACAATCAGTTTCAAGCCGTTATCTAAGGTCAAAAGCTTAGACTCTCCAAGTTCTATAAGCGGAGCAGGTCCAGGCTCAGGCGCTTGAGATCTGTCTACTTGAGAATAAAAGCCAGTATGTGATAGCGAGACAGTTGCAAATAGAATTGCGAGGGGTATGTTATGGAAGATTTTCATTATTTTTCTTCTGCTTCTTGATATAGGAAATAGAGTGTTGCACGCGTATTCTCGTCGTAATATTTCTTCGCAACACGTTGAATGTCGTCAGGTGTAATGGCCAAGTATCGATCGATCTCTGTATTGATGAGGTTTGCATCTCCAAAATAGGTGTGGTAGTTCGCGAGTTCTTCTGCAATACCCGCCATTGTTGAATTACCTGACACAAATTGTGTTTCAATTTGATTTTTAAGTTTCTGAAGCTCTCGATCTGTAATAAGTTGCGTTTTCATCTTTTCAAACTCTTCATTCATGGCATTTTCAACCTCAGAGGGTTCAACGCCCATGTTGACCATTGCAAAAGCAAAAGTCACACCTGGATCTTCAAGTCCGAAACTGAAGGCGCCGCAGTAAAGCGCCAATTGTTTTTCATCGACAATGGACTTGTTTAGGCGACTAGACGCGCCGCCACTTAAGACTTGATTGAGCATGTCAACGGCATAGTAGTCAGGTGTGCCCTGAGCGGGGATGGGGTAGGCCTGAATGACAACGGGGAGTCTGTCTTTTCCATAGACGATACTCCTGCGCTCTTCAGATCTCTTAGGCTCAACTTCAGTGGGGCGTGGAATCGTCTTCGTCCCTTTCGGGATGTCTTGGAAGTATTTTTTAACCAGTTGTTTTGCACTTTCGAGATCCATGTCGCCAGCAATACTTAATGTGGCGTTATTTGGCACATAGAACGTCTCATAAAAATCCATGAAATCAGCATGGGTTGAAGCATCAAGATGTTCCATTGATCCTATGGGGGTCCACTGATATGGATGTACATCGTAACATGCGTCCATGGTTTCAGCGATCATGCTTCCATAAGGTGCGTTATCAACCCTTTGGCGTTTTTCTTCTTTCACAACTTCATTTTGTGTATCGATGCCTATCTGTTGAATTTTTGCGTGAAGCATTCTTTCAGATTCTAGCCACAAGCCCAGTTCGAGTTGATTTGATGGAAGAAGCTCATAGTAAAAGGTCCGGTCTTGTGACGTATTCGCGTTAAGTACCCCACCCGCATTTTCAACATAATGGTCAAATTCACCTCTTTCAATATTTTCGCTGCCTTCGAAAAGGAGGTGCTCAAAGAAGTGCGCCATCCCTGTCCTGTTCGGGCTCTCGTTCTTTGATCCCACATGATACATGACGGTGACAGCTACTATAGGAGTAGAGTGGTCCTCGTGAAGAATCACATGTAAACCATTTTTCAGATCGAATTCTGTGAAGTCGATATTGGTTGTGCTTTGTCCGTAAGCGCTTAATAGTATAGACCAAACAAAGGTGCTACAAAGTAAATATTTCATATCAATAACTGATGAATAATAGAAGACGAAGTTAACGCGAACGGGGTTTATCTTGCCGGTATGAAAGCGGATAATTTTATGCTCGATTCTGAGTGGTGGACACTGGATGATGTTTTTAATCGACTCTCTAATTTTCAGACGGGTGAATTCATATCTGATATGGACCCAGATGTAATAGCCAGGGTTGAAAAATGCCACCGTTATTTGGCCTCTAGAATTGCCGCCAAAGGAGAGACCATCTATGGCGTTAACACTGGGTTTGGCGCTCTGGCGCACACGAAAATTGCGCCAGACAAGTTGTCTGAATTACAGGACAATATTTTGATTTCTCACGCGTGTGGCGTAGGTGACCCTGTTCCCGATGTGATCGTTCGTGCGATGCTTCTATTGAAAGCAAAGTCATTGAGCCAGGGTCATTCAGCAGTCAAGCCAGAAACGATATTTCGTCTCTTAGATATGTTGGAAAACAATGTCACTCCTGTCGTTCCTTCTCAAGGTTCGCTCGGCGCGTCCGGTGACCTTGCGCCTCTGTCACATCTCGCAATTCCTATGATTGGTGAAGGGGAAGTAAGTATCGGCGGCGCAGCGCCTGTCCACGCTTTAGATGCCTTAAAAAGCTTCGGGTGGGACAAGCTTCAACTCGACCCGAAAGAGGGTCTTGCATTAATTAATGGCACACAGCTTATGCTTGGCTATGGTGTGATTTCTATGCTTAGAATTGAACGATTGTTAGAATGGGCAGATGCAATCGGTGCGTGGTCTTTGGAGGCATGGAGTGGATTGCCTTCACCGTTCGATCACGATGTTCATCGAATTAGACACCAAGAGGGCGCAATCGCAGTGGCAGAATCTGTGCGGAAGTGGTTAGATGGTTCAGAAAAAATGTCCACACCCAAGGATCACGTTCAAGATCCTTATTCATTTAGATGTATTCCTCAAGTTCATGGTGCTTCTAGAGATGTCATTTCTGCAGCTCGAAAATTATTCGAAAATGAAGTCAATGCTGTAACAGACAACCCATTGGTTTTTCCTGATGAAGACAAAGTCGTTTCGGGTGGTAATTTTCATGGACAACCTCTTGCGTTAACCTTAGATCATCTCACCTTAGCGGTACACGAACTCGCGTCTATTTCAGAGCGAAGGACTTTTAAACTGATGAGTGGCACACGTCACCTTCCGGCATTTCTTGCAAAAGATCCTGGGTTGCACTCAGGCTACATGATTGCTCAGTATACATCAGCGAGTTTGGTGTCCATGAACAAACAACTTACGACGCCAAGTTCCGCTGACAATGCCGACAGTTCTAACGGGCAAGAAGACCATGTAAGTATGGGCGCGAATGCCGCTCTGAAACTCTGGAAAGTCATTGACAATGCGGAGCAAGTTATTGCAATAGAAGCACTATGTGCTGCTCAGGCCTCTGACTTGGGAGGGATGGCTGGACTAGGCGCAATGTCACCTAAGCTGTTGAAGCTTCAAGAGTCACTTAGAGAAACAGTGCCTTTCCTATCTGAAGATGCATATATGGCGCCAATTTTAGGTGATGCGCTAAGCTGGATTAAAAACAACTTGCCTGAAGACATAGACACATGCCCTTAATAGAAGATTTAGAACGCTCCGGCTCTTGGCTTTTTCGTTGGCGTAGTTTTTTGCCGGTTGTCATTGTTCCCGCGGCTTTATACGTGTCATATGTCGATGACAACACCCCCGCATTCAATGATCCCCGATGGCTCGCTCTGTGTTTGGGAGTGGGGTTTTTAGGACAAATCATTCGCGCATTTACGATTGCCTATGTGCCCAAAGGAACTTCAGGCCGCAACACCACAGAAGGACAGGTGGCGATGACCTTGAACTCTACGGGCATGTATGGCTACATACGCCACCCGCTTTATACTGGAAATTTCTTTATGTGGCTCGGGATTCTCATGCTCACCGGAAATTGGATTTTTACGACAGCGATTTCAGTTACATTTTGGGTTTATTATACCCTCATTGCGATGGCAGAAGAGCGTTTTTTGAGGAACAAATTCGGTGACACATATCTGGATTGGGCTTCTGGAATTCCAGCGTTCTTTCCCCGTACTTATCAATGGAAGCGTCCCGGTGTCTTTTTCTCTTTCAAAAATGTGCTTAAACGAGAGTACAACGGCGCTTTCGCCATGGTGATTTCATATGTTGCTGTGCATACGATGCACTCCTTTAGAGAAGGGATGCTTTCAGGTTTGGCATGGGAAGATTCAATACTGCCAACGCCTCTTATGCAGTCTCTGTTGACGACCAGTGCCATTGCATTCCTGGTACTCAGATTTTTGAAAAAGAGAACAAAAGTTCTCGACGTAGAAGGCCGGGAATATACCTAGCGACCCTACACCTGATTTACGCAGTTCTTAAGTGACCGCAGCCTTGCGCATGATCCTACGTAACAGATTTGGGAAAAAGCGACTTATGTAAACGGCCAAAATTTCTGTCCTGCCTATTAAAATTTGCGCTTTGCGTTTCTCGACGCCTTTCACCAGTTTCCTTGCGCATTCCAAGGGTGTCATTCCCGCGCCTGTTTTCGCATCCATTGTGCCCTGCTTTGTGCCGTCGCCCACCACAGCATTTAAGGAGATGTCGGTGGCGATAAATCCTGGACACACCATGGTTATTCCTATCCCATCTTCGTGGTGTTCAGCCCTCAGTGCCTCAAAAAAACCATGTAACGCATGTTTTGCTCCGCAATAGCCAGAACGCAATGGAGATGAGAATAATCCCATCAAACTTGTCACGACAACAAATTGTCCAGATTTCTTTGCAACAAAGTGGGGGAGTAGCGCTTTCGTTAATGCGACAGTTCCGAAATAATCGATTTCCATCACACGTCGGTCAACCTCCAATGAGGTTTCTGCAGCCAATGAGCGTTGACTGATTCCACCGCAGTGAACGACAATGTCAACATCACCCACGCGATCTAATACGTTCTTTACAAGTACGGGAAATGCGTTGGAATCATTTAAATCCAATGGCGCTATATCGAACGTCGTGTCTTGATCTAAATCTAGTTTCTCGGAAATGTCTTTTGCGACTTTTCTTAATGCATCTTCCCTTCTAGAGGATAAAATGACCTTTGCGCCCTTTCCAGCATATATCTCTGCGCAAGCGCGTCCTATGCCGCTACTTGCCCCAGTAATCCAAACTGTTCCCGGCCCATTGCTCTTCATTTACGATGCGTTAAGCGTCAATATTTGCATATTTCGCATTTTCTTCAATAAATGCACGACGTGGAGGAACCTCATCACCCATCAACATAGAGAATACGTGGTCTGCTGCAGCTGCGTTATTGATCGTCACCTGACGCAATGTTCTTTGCTCAGGGTTCATCGTTGTAGACCAAAGCTGTTCAGCATTCATCTCTCCGAGACCCTTGTAACGTTGAATTCCAATGCCGCCATCTGAGTCAGCTTTGCCACGTAATTCAGCAATATACTGATCGCGCTCCTCATCTGTCCATGCATACTTTTGCTTGCCCCCCTTTTTAACCAAGTAAAGAGGTGGCGTCGCGATATAAACATATCCATTCTCAATCAGCGCTTTCATGTGGCGGAAGAAGAATGTGAGAATGAGTGTTTCAATGTGACTTCCATCAACATCGGCGTCACACATGATGACTACTTTGTGGTAACGTAGTTTTTCAAGATTCAGCGCCCTTTCATCTTCCTCAGTGCCAAATCTCACACCCAATGCAGTGTAGATGTTTTTGATCTCCTCGTTTTCAAAGACCTTGTGAGGCATCGCCTTTTCGACGTTAAGGATTTTACCCCTCAGTGGCATAATCGCTTGGAAATGTCTGTTTCGACCTTGCTTTGCAGTACCTCCCGCAGAGTCTCCCTCCACGAGGAATATTTCGCAAAGAGAAGGGTCTTTTTCTGAACAATCGGCAAGCTTTCCTGGAAGTCCAGAGCCACTCATGACGGTCTTTCTCTGAACCATTTCACGGGCCTTTCGCGCTGCATGAC
>JAPKBK010000135.1 GCA_028823435.1 Flavobacteriales bacterium | reverse complement strand
CACCTGAAGGAGAACCTACAAATGGGATACTAAGAGTTGATGCCTCATCAGTCCCCTATTATGCAGAAGAAGGAATTAAAAGTGGAAATATTGGTGTCGGCGCTGATGAAACAGAATTGAAATCGTTTTCAGCTTGGCCAAGAGAAGACTACTTAAATATTTGGGTGGTGTCAGAAATAGATGACAATGACGGAGGAGGAGGTGTGCAAGGATTTGCATACTTTCCTTTCGAAAATGTGAGAGACGGAGTGGTTATTCTATACAATGCATTTGGGACAGTCGGCAACATCAAAGGATACACAGACCTTAACAGAGTAATTACACACGAAGTGGGACATAGCATGGGACTGTACCATACATTCTACAACACGACTAGCACGAGTCAGTGCCTGAACGAAACAAACTGCGAGACGCAGGGAGATCAGGTTTGTGACACCCCTTCAACAACGTCTAATGCATACTGCTCTGGCGCCGTCAATTGTCCAGACGCTCAGATAGAAAACTACATGGACTATACCGATGAAACTTGCCGAAATACATTTACACAAGGACAAGCAGAACGGATGAGAGCAACCCTGAATTCTTCAAGATCATCACTTTTAGAAAGTTTCGGAGGGATACCCGTAGCGGAAACTGACTTGGCTGCAATTTACTTTAAGAATCCATCTACATCCCAATGTCTTCCGGAGGTTGCTCCTGAACTTGAGATTGCAAATTTTGGTGTAAATACTGTTCACAGTTTTGAAGTGATCATCACGCTTGACTCAAATGATCCCTTCAAAGTACATTATGAGGATTCTATTTCTCCAGGAACATCAATAATGGTCACACTTCCTGAAATTTCAGTTCCCTATGGAGCGCATACATTAAACGCCCAAATAACCCTCGACGGTGGCGGAGAAGATGGCTGGAGTTCAAACGACATGATCACACATACATTCACTGTAGAAGAAAGTGACTACTTTACGGTTTCAGTAACCCCTGACCCTTTTGGGAACGAAACAACTTGGACATTGGTTGACTCTTTGAACAGGCTCATCATGTTTGGTGGCCCTTATGAATCAGGCATCAGTACGACATACATCCAAGCTGGCTGTGTTACTGTTGGATGTTACGATTTCACAATGTTAGATGCATTTGGGGACGGCATGCAATTTGGCGGATCTTACAGTGTAACATCAGAAACTGGTGAAATATTAGCTTCGGGAGAGGATTCTTATGGCGACCATTTCGGCTCAGAAGAAGTGAGTGCTGTTTGCGCGATTCCTAATTCTTTCGATGGCTGTGAAGACCTGAACAGCAATTCCATTTGCGACAATGCTGAAATTTCAGGATGTCAAGTATCCACTGCATGTAATTTTAATGTCCTTGCAAACCTTGATAACAACAGTTGTACATACCCACAATCTGGATACGATTGTAACGGGGCATGCCTACAAGACCACGACGGAGATGGCATCTGTGACGAATTTGAAATACCAGGGTGTCAAGACACGATTGCATGTGACTACAACGCTGCTGCGACAGATGCAGGAGAATGTACCTACGCTGAGGTTCATTACGATTGTGCCGGAGAATGCCTACAGGATACTGACGACGATGGTATCTGTGACGAATTGGAAATACTAGGATGTCAAGACACAAGTGCATGTAACTACGATGCTGATGCTACAGATTCAGGTGAATGTAGCTATGCTGAACCTAATTACGATTGCGAAGGAAACACAACAACTAACGCAATAGATATTGTAGAGAGTGAAGTATTCACACTATATCCAAACCCATACTCGAACGGTAACGGAAAACTATTTATACGAAGTTCATCTGCCAGTCTGATCACACTTAAAATCATCGGCACCGACGGCAGATTGGTATGGGAAGGTCAAGGAACTCGGTATTCAGATGGCATTCAACTATTTATAATCAGCGAATCAATAAGCCCTGGTACTTACATCGCCCATTTGGGATCTTCTAATCCATTCAGTGCAACCCCATTGATGATAAGGTGATAGGGTTCGGCTCACCACCGAAATTTAGGAGCGGTCTCTTTATTGAGACCGCTCTTTTTTTTTCCAAAGTTTTGTAGCTTACAGGCTTCAAACAAACTGAAACCCCTGTCCAATGTTACCAATAGCTAATGATGCTGTCGTCCTAGGCCTTCTTGCAGTTACCCTTGCAGGCATTTTCTACGCCGCCAGTCTCCCTCAATTTAAGAAGTTCTTCACTTTTGTGCCCAGTCTTTTGCTGTGCTACTTTATCCCTGCAGCATTTAATTCTTTGGGTATTGTAGATGGTGAAGCATCAAATTTGTATTTCGTAGCTTCTCGATACTTACTCCCAGCCAGCCTGGTTTTACTTTGCTTGAGCATTGACCTTAAGGGGATTTATAATTTGGGACCCAAGGCGTTGATCATGTTTTTCGCTGCCACAATAGGTATTGTGATAGGTGGCCCCATTGCGCTTTGGACTGTAGGACAATTTAATCCTGAGGTATTCGGTGGTGACTCCCCTGAAGCGATGTGGCGAGGTTTATCTACTGTTGCAGGTAGTTGGATAGGGGGCGGTGCAAACCAGGCAGCCCTAAAAGAGATTTCCGACACCATGGATCAGCAATTCTCAATCATGCTTATCGTTGATGTCTTTGTTGCAAACTTATGGATGCCCTTTCTTCTTTACGGAGCTAGCCGGACTGAAGCAATTGACAAATGGCTTAAAGCCGACAGTTCAGCTGTCAATGAATTAAAAACCAAAGTAGAAGCTTACTCTGCAAGCATCGCAAGAATCCCCTCGTTTACAGACATTATGGTTGTTGTGGGTATCGCATTTGGATGTGTGGCCATCTCTCATATCGTGGCAGATACAGCAAGCGTAGGCATCCATGACTGGTTTGAAAGCATTCTTGCAACCGACCCGGGAAGCTTTGTTAAATTCCTATCCTCTCTTGAGAAAGGCTTCTTTTGGATCGTCGTTGTTGCAACGGTATTGGGTGTTGCACTGAGCTTCACAAAAGCCAGTAAATATGAAGGTGCAGGGGCGAGTAAGATTGGGTCATTGTTCCTTTACATACTCGTCGCTACGATCGGAATGAAAATGGACGTAGCTGCACTTATTGAAAACTGGTCTACCTATTCATCTGCAATCATCATAGGACTCATTTGGATGTTCGTTCACATTGTTGTCCTTGTCGTGGTCGCAAGAGTGATCAAGGCGCCTTTTTTCTTTGTTGCGGTAGGCTCTCAAGCAAATATAGGAGGCGCTGCCTCTGCACCGATTGTCGCCAGTGCGTTCTCACCTGCGCTTGCACCGGTAGGGATTTTACTTGCGGTACTTGGTTACGCTGTAGGAACTGTCGCAGCCATCGTATGTATGGAGTGGATGCATATTATTTCTTAGAACGGAACACCGTTAGAAACATTAACCTCTAAGATTTGGCACCAAACAAATGACCTTTCACAAGGCGTTTTGCTTCGAGGTAATCTTTGTTTTCTGGATCTAAGCCTACTTCGAGAGGCATTCTATCTATGACGTTAATATCGTCTACGTCATCAAAGGCGCGAACTTTGTCAGGGTTGTTTGTGAGGAGATTGATCGATTTTACATTTAAATACTTGAGTATTTCTATTGCGGGAACAAACGAACGTCCATCCTCTGGGTGTCCAAGATTGACATTGGCTTCAAAGGTGTCCTGTCCAGCATCCTGTAAATTGTATGCCTTCAGTTTCTCCACCAAACCAATGCCTCTTCCCTCCTGCCTCAAGTATATTAATATTCCGCCTTCTTTTTGAAGGTGCATCATTGATGAAGCCAATTGCTCCCCACAATCACACCTTGAAGAAGAAAAGACATCACCCGTCATACATTCACTGTGGACTCTCACATGCACAATCTTTTCTGTGCCTTTAATAAATTTATCTGACACTAAGGCCAAATGGGGCATTTGTTCCACATCTGCTTCAAATGCTAAGATTTTAAATCCACCGTACTTGGTAGGGAGTCGAGATTCAACAATTGGTTTCATATTGTAAAGATACCCTATGAAATAGCCACTGATTTCTATTTAATAAAAAGTGTTGTTAAACTTCCTAAAAGCAAACAAATTCCTGGCACCACAGACAAATCAACAGCGCGCATCGCATAGAGATTTCATCAGCACTGGATCCCAAAGTTTCGGGGATTTAACTCATATTCCCACCCTGTAAAGCGAAACCAAACTATCTCAATAAAAAAAGCGTCAATCCAATGAAGGATTGACGCTTTCAGTTTTAGAAAGACTAGGAAACTTTAGAGATTGTCACAAGCTTGACCATATGCAATTAAGAACTCAAGTAAGTCAGCAGAGCCGATCTCACCATCACCATTTGCATCAAACGGACAATCATTCGCCTCACCGCAGGGGCCACATGAACCATCGTCTAAGTTTGCATAAGCGATATAGTTGTCAGCTGAAGGATCTGTACATCCAGAGAAGATACAGCTGCCATCCGAAGAGGTGTTTGCAGCATCGTAGTTGTCAGCTCCAGGGTAAGTACATCCAGTTGCCAAACAAGAACCATCGTCAGTTGTTGCATCTGGGTTGTAGTTATCTGCATTGGAATTTGTACATCCCGCAATGCTACATGACCCATCATCAATAAGGGCAGAAGAATCATAGTTGTCTGCAGCAGGGTTGGTACATCCTGAACAAGAACTGTCATCGCCTCCACAAACGCCACAAGCATCAACCTGAGCACAAGAACCATCTTCCTCTGTCGCAGCAGGATTATAGTTACAGGCTTGATTGTCTGTACATCCTAGGACCTCTAACTCATCACACACACCATCCGAATCGGAATCATTGATACATCCATCACACGTATAGAACTCCGAAGGATATTCACATGAACCATCTTCAAATGTTGACTCAGGATTGTAGTTACAAGCAGACGTATCTTGACAGCCTGCAACACCTAAAGGAAATTCAAGTGTCATGCCTACTGCATAATGAGATTCTGCAGCTGAGTCGCGTATTTGAATGTTGACAAGCGCGCTAACCTGTCCCGCAGTAGTGAACTGACCTAACAGAACCTTACCATCTACGGGAACGCCTTGTGCGTTCGCTC
>JAPKBK010000134.1 GCA_028823435.1 Flavobacteriales bacterium | reverse complement strand
TTGGGCTTGGAATTGAGATTATGAATCGTGCGATTGCGGAGTGTGACACGCAATATCCAGGGTTGGGAATTCGCATTTCTGCCCAATGTTACCTTGAGAAATTTTACACTGATTTGGGATTTAAATCAACAGGGGAGACCTATCTAGAAGATGACATTCCCCATATCCAGATGTTCAGAGCGAGCTGTTAAAGATTAAGCGCGAAGTGAGTCCTCTTTGTTTTCAGCATTCACAGTGCCTGGGCCAGCGATGACGGCTGCGCGGACGAATGAAATAAAGAGTGGGTGAGGTGCGAGAACAGTCGAGGCGTATTCCGGATGAAACTGCGTAGCGATGAAGTATGGGTGGGCGGGGATCTCAATGATTTCCACCAATTCACTCACTGGGTTGATTCCTGTTGCAATCATTCCTGCCTTCTCAAATTGCGCGCGGTATTCCTCATTAAATTCATATCGATGACGGTGACGCTCTTCAATGGATGAGGTTCCGTAGATCTCACGAACTTTTGAACCCTCCATGAGGTCGCACGGGTAGGCGCCGAGCCGCATCGTTCCCCCCATGTCTGTAATCGACTTTTGCTCAGCCATCAGATTAATGACAGGGTGAGGCGTGTACTCTTTGATTTCAGAAGAGTGTGCATCTGTGAGGTCAAGCACATTTCGTGCAAACTCAACGACTGCGCATTGCATTCCGAGGCAAATGCCAAAGAATGGAATGTCGTTTGTTCTGGCAAAATGAATGGATTCAAGTTTACCGTCAATGCCACGAGATCCAAACCCAGGAGCGACAAGGATTCCATTTAAGTGCCCCAGTTTTTCCTGTACATTTTTCCGAGAGATTTGTTCGGAGTGAATCCAGTGAATTTCAACTCTGGTTTTGAGATTTGCGCCAGCATGTGCGAGCGCCTCAGCGATGCTTTTGTAGCTGTCTTTAAGCTCGACGTACTTTCCTATCAGACCGATGTGAACGGTTTGGTCTGGGTTTTTAAAACGGTATAGGAAGTTTTTCCACTCGGTAAGGTTTGGCTTGTCAACTTTACTAAGGTCTACGTCTAGTTTACTGAGAACCACTTCGTCAAGGCGTTCCTCTTGCATTAATAGTGGAACATCATAGATGGTCTCTGCGTCGATAGATTCGATGACTGAGTCGTGACTTACGTTGCAGAATTGAGCCAGTTTTGTTCTTATGGAAGGCGTGAGGTGGTGTTCCGTTCTACAGACGAGAATGTCGGGTTGAACACCCAGTTCAAGCAGTTGCTTCACGGAGTGTTGCGTGGGCTTTGTTTTAAGTTCTCCAGCGGCTTTTAAGTAGGGGATAAGTGTTAAATGAATCACCAGCGTATCCTTGGGATTTTGCCATTTCATTTGTCGCACTGCCTCAATATATGGGAGCGATTCAATGTCACCTACTGTTCCACCGATCTCCGTAATGACAAAGTCAAACTCGCTTTGTGATCCAAGAATTTGAATTGAGCGCTTGATTTCATCTGTAATGTGAGGTATGATTTGTACAGTTTTGCCTAAATATTCACCTCTACGCTCTTTGTTAATCACAGACTGATAGATGCGGCCTGTTGTAATGTTATTTGCTTGGGTAGTGCAGACGTTCAGGAATCGTTCATAGTGACCCAAATCCAAATCTGTCTCAGCTCCGTCTACTGTTACATAGCATTCTCCATGTTCATATGGATTCAAGGTGCCAGGGTCAACGTTAATGTATGGATCGAGTTTCTGTATTGTCACCCGATACCCTCTCGCCTGAAGCAGCTTTGCCAATGAGGCACTTACGATGCCTTTTCCTAAGCTGGAACTCACGCCTCCGGTCACAAAAATATATCGGCTATTGCGGCCGTTAATGCTTGATTTACTAGAGTCTGAAGGTGTGTGTGGCATGTTCCCGAATTCGAAGTATGAATACGGGGTTCAAAGGTAGAAGAAAGATTGCCTACAAATGACCAATGTTTAAAATTAGTTTGATTTTAATTGTAACGACAATTTTTTGCGCACTCAAAAGAGAAACCAGTCAAGTGGCTCCAGTATTCCATATGCTCACACACGTTATTTTATTTTTTCCGTAAGGGCGTCGATGAACTTAAATCCAGAGAGGAATTCTCTCGCGACGATTCTAATGAGCGTATATCCAGGGATGGCAAGAACCATTCCCGAGACTCCGCCCAAAAGTCCGGCCATGCTTATGACGATAAAAATCTCGAGGGGGTGAGCCATCACTCTGTTTGAGAAGATAAAGGGCTGTGTGAAGAAGTTGTCGACGAGCTGGGCTATGCCGTAAATAATCGCGGTATAAAGGATTTGAAGTCCCCAGCCAGATGGGTCTCCGGCATATGTTGTGGCGACAATGAGAAGGCCTAACGCCGTTGAGGCTAGGGGGCCTAGATATGGAATCAGGTTGAATATCCCCGCAATAAATCCCAACAAGAGAGCGTGTTCCGATCCGACAATTGCCAGTCCAGAACTGACCATGACGGTAACAATCGTGATTTGAATAATCAATCCGCTGAAGTATCTCGTAAGTAGAAAAGATGAAGAGACCATCACGTGCTCCATTTTCTCTACCTGAGAATTTGGGGTTAGAGTGACAATCATTTTGTGAAATAAGTTTCCGTCTTTAAGAAAGAAGAACGTCATAAAGAGGATGGAAAAAATAGCGACAAAAGCACTGCCTAGGAAGCCAAATAAGCCGCTGAAGATGCTGCCGACTCCGTCAAGGCCGATGATGGATTGGATTTGGTTTGTCAGAAAACCCGTGGGGGTTTGATCAGAAAGATTCAGTTTTGAGGAAAGCGCATCTGCTTGTGACATCCACTCGTTCACAGTTGCTGCTATTTGTTGAGGGTCAAGTGAATTAAGGGCTCTGGCTTCAGCTGAGACAAGGGGGCCAAACATAGCAATAACTACACTTCCCAGTGTAATGAAGCATAACAACGCCAAGACTGCTCCTACATAAGAAGGGAGGTTGTGTCCTTTTATTTTTACTTTAGAAATGAGGTTAACGATAGGCCGGCCGGCAAAACTAAGGGCTACTGAAATGAGGAGGTAGCCGACGATTTCCCGAAAGAAATACAATGCGTAAAGTCCCAATAGGACGCCCAAGACTTGGAGGATAGTTCTCGTAGTTGAATTCTTCATTTTACTTCATCTTATGACAGCAAGTTAGGGTCTGTAGGCACTCAGAATGTTCCCCGTACCTTCAAATACTTCATTCCAATCGTTGATAAGTAGCTCCATCTTCACACAGGCACCTGGCGTCATCGTGATATGTGATCCTGACAGAATGGTGATCAAATCTGAAATCCCAGGGTTGTGTCCTACAACAACGCAGGTGGCAATCTCAGAGGGTAGCTTTTCTATGCGCTTGATCCAAGTCCCTGGATCTGCGAGGTAGCCTTCTTCAATGTAGTTTACTGAAATATTTAGGTTGTGAAGCCCGGAGAGTAACAATTGAGTTGTTTCTGAAGTGCGCTTTGAAGGAGAGGAGAAGAGGATTGTTTTTTCCGATGCGAGTTCTGGTTCTCGTTCAGCAAGCTTCAGTCCAAATCGTTTGATGTCAAGGCGTCCCTGTTCAGTGAGTGGACGGTCAAAATCTGGGCTTCCTGGTGAGGATTCTCCATGGCGTAAAATAAAAAGTTTAGGCACGGCTAAATATTTTGATAAGGATGGTATAAATTTGCGCTTACAAATTACTTATAAAGTGACCTCATTACCTACTACAAGCAACAGACAAGATTATCTCAAGGCAATATTGTCGATTGAGCTTAAAGGTGGCAAAGCGAGTACTTCAGCAATAGCTACTCGTCTAAACACACAGCCAGCATCAGTGACAGGGATGTTAAAGGTTCTTGCAGATCACAATCTCGTGTCCTATGTGCCCTATCAGGGAGCCGTGCTTACGTCAACAGGTAAAGTCCAAGCCATTAACCTCGTCAGAAAACACAGATTGTGGGAAACGTTTATGGTGGAGAAGTTGGGTTTCGGTTGGGAGGAGGTTCATGATGTTGCTGAACAGCTTGAGCACATTGACTCCCCCAAGCTTATTGAGAAACTAGATGCATTCTTAGGACGTCCGCGTTTCGACCCCCACGGAGACCCCATTCCAGATGCCTTTGGAAACATGTCAGACCGAAGATGTCTGGTTAAGGTCAGTTCTTTAAAGGTTGCAGAAAAGGCTTCCGTTCGAGGGGTCTTAGGAAGCAGCGATTCGTTTTTAAAACATCTGGACGATTTGGGAATCAAACTCGGCCTTGCGTTTACTGTTGTGAAAATATTTGAGTATGATGGTAGTTTTCAGGTCAAAGTGAAAAAGGAAGAAATGGTGTGGTCAAAGAAGTTAGTAGAACAATTATTAGTTGAGAAAAAATGACATTTGATTCATTGATATTATGGCTTGAGTCTATAGGGCCTATAAAGGCGGCTCTGGCAGCGACAACGTTCACTTGGGCCCTAACTGCCGCTGGTGCATCGCTGGTTTTTTTCTTCAAATCAATGCACAGAAAATGGTTTGATGGGATGCTCGGATTTACGGGTGGGGTAATGGTGGCCGCGAGTTTCTGGTCACTTTTAGCGCCTTCTATTGAGCTGTCTGAGGGAGATGGATTTGCGAAGGTTCTCCCCGCGGCTATCGGATTTGGGTTAGGGGCTCTTTTTATTTTCGGATTGGATAAAATAACCCCTCACCTTCATATTAATTTCAACAAGGATGAAGCAGAGGGGCCGAAAACAGATTGGCACAGTTCCACGCTTTTAATTCTTGCGATTACGCTTCATAACATCCCAGAAGGACTTGCTGTGGGGGTGATTTTCGGTGGGGCTGCGATGGGGCTAGATGGGGCCACTACAGCTGGGGCCGTTGCCCTTGCGATCGGAATTGGTATTCAGAATTTCCCTGAGGGGCTCGCCGTCTCTATGCCGCTTCGCCGTCAAGGTGTGAGTCGCCGCAAGTCATTTATGTACGGACAGCTCTCGGCTGTTGTTGAACCTATTGCGGGCGTTATAGGTGCGTTGCTTGTCGTCCAAATGACACCCATTCTCCCTTACGCCTTGGCGTTTGCAGCCGGTGCTATGATTTTTGTCGTCATCGAAGAAGTTGTGCCAGAAACGCAGCGCGACAAGTACACCGACTTTGCGGCGATGGGCTTTATACTGGGCTTCATCGTTATGATGTCACTTGATGTCGGACTGGGGTAATATTTT
>JAPKBK010000007.1 GCA_028823435.1 Flavobacteriales bacterium | reverse complement strand
AAAGTTCGGTGTTAAAATGGTAATCTAGGTTGTTAAATGACATTAATTTTTTCACCCCCTCTTCTCCAGAGAGTTTTTCTTGTATTGCAAACCGCGCAATAGCTCCTCGGGCTTGTTTGGCGAATGTACTTATGGACTTGAAGCCTTTGTCGCTCTCTTCCTTGAATGTACAAGTGACTATACGTGCATTGATTCCCGTTCTTTTTATCACGCTACTGTATTCTTCACTCGCCAAATTTAGGATGATATCACTTTTGTTTTCTTTGAGATTGTTGGAGAGAGGTGCGCTCAAATGTTTGGCCCAAAATGAATAAAGTGAGGGATGTTCATGATCTACTTTAAATTTCAAGCCCATTTCTAACCGATAGGGCATCATTAAATCACATGGCCTTAGCATTCCATATAGCCCACTCAATATTAACAGGTGAGATTGTGCGTATGTAATGTCAGATCTTTTTAATGAAGCCAGATCAAGAAATTTAAAGGCTGCGCCTTGCATCGCATATCCACATGGGATAGCCCCAGCTTCTTGCGCTTCAATGATTGATTTGAAACATGCCCATTTCTGATGCCAATTCATCACGGTACTCGAAAGTTTGTGAGACAGTTTCATGAGATCGATTAATTCTGTTTGTTCTATGTTTTTAAGTTTAGACATCAGGACTGTCGCTTCATCATTAAAGTGAGGCAAACTCTCCATTCCGTGAGGACATGAGGCGTTTATTTCTATTGTTTTTGCAGGAGATATAATGATTTGCATGTTTGCGAAGGTCGTGATAAGAAATTGGCTTAGTATATTGCACACATGCAAAAATTACTTCCCGCCATTTTTATTGCGATCGCTCTTCTCATTTCGCATGCAACTTTGTCACAATGTAGTCCTGATGAATCGACCGTTCAGATTGTTATTCTAACGGATGCCTGGGGCGCTGAACTATACTGGGAACTGGTCCCTCAAGGTCAAATGTGTGGAGAGGCACCCGTCCTTCTGAGTGGTGGAAACATGGGTGTAGGTTGTGATGGTGATGGGTTGGGAGCTTCATCTGGATTCACATATGCCAGCAATGGGACGTTTGTGTCTGAAATGATTTGTGTTGACACGGACACCCAATTGGATTTGCTTCATGTCGATTCCTACGGAGATGGGGGATGTGACTTTATTGTTCTCATTAACGGAGTCCAGACATCATATCTTGACGGCACGGGATTCGGAAACACTTTCACGATAGATGTTGTTTCAAATGACTTAATTGCTCACGACAGTCCTTGTGATGCAGCGGACGCTTTATCCGACGGCACCCCTTTAATGATTTCTTCTCTAGGAGCAACCTCTGGATATTTCGAAATGGGTCCTCCCGCAACAGGTTGTAACATTCCAGGGGGATGGTGTGAGTCTGAGGCATCGGTTTCCGTTTGGGCAAAATTTACAGCTGAAGAGGGTGTTAATTATAAGATCAACACTTGCAATACAGGGACCGATTTCGACACACAATTGGCGGCTTGGACTGTTGATGATTGTGGAGATTGGAATTCGTATTCTTTAATCGCCTCAAATGATGATTCTGGATGTGATGACGGGTACCTTTATTCCAGCACGTGCTATACGTCGTGTTTGGAAGCTGGAACCGAAGTGTATGTGCAGATTGATGGTTGGTTTGGATCTTCAGGTCAAGCTGAGCTTACTGTTGAGCCTTCAGAGCTTGAGCCAGTCATATCGTCGACTGTTCGCAACATTAGTTGTGCGTTAGAATCAGAATTTAACCCTGATGGATCCATTCAAGTGTATGCATATTATGGGGGGCTTGATTGGAATGCGACTTGGACTGGGCCCTTTGGATATACTGGGACAGGGATGAGTATTTATGGGCTGTTACCTGGTGTCTACAATGTGGCGCTTGTTTCAAATTGTACAGAAGAGATTCAGGAGTATTCATATACAATTGTTAACCCAGAAGAACTTGAACTCTCTGTTTCAGTGACGTCATCATGTGAAAATGGTTCAGGAGGTTCGATCGACCTTGAGATTACAGGTGGTACAGGAGACATGAATATCAATTGGGATGGGCCAGAAAGTTTTAATTGGGATGGTGAGGATGTTTTGGCAGCAGAATCAGGGTGGTATTACGTAGAGGTGGAGGATGGCAATGGTTGTTCAGAGAACATTGACATTGAAGTTCCATTTGTGGGGATCTCGCCTTACAGTTTGGGGGAGGACTTTGAACTTTGTTCCGGAGACGATGAATTTTTCTTTGGACCAGTAGGGGATTACAACTACGAATGGCAAGATGGTTCCAGCGGGCAGTTTTTTGTTTTAGAAACGGCACCCAACATGTCTACGACAGCTGTTGTCGGTTTATCTGTTACGAATGCTTATGGATGTGAGAGTTCTGATGCGGTTGTGATTACTGTTGTTAATTGTGCGTTGTCAACGTCAAACATTGAGGGTGACACAGAATGGTCATTGTCTCCGAATCCTGTTTCAGATTTTGCGGTACTGACATTAAAGGGTGTTGCCGATGGCAGTGTGTGTCATGTCAGAGATGCAAGCGGTAGGATTGTTCAAGTTTTCCCTGTAAGCCAAACCACCACCTTTGATGCTTCCGGATTGGAGTCTGGAGTTTATATCATTGATGTCCATAATGATCAGGGAGCAAGTGTTTGGCATTCTCGCGTAGTGGTCCAATAATTTTCTTACAATGAACATATTTAATCGTGTAGTGGTTCTCCTTTGCGTGGGAGTGATGGCGTTGGTTTCTAATGAAGCGCAAGCAAAGGAGGGTATGTGGATTCCTACGCTGCTGAGTGCGCTTGAAGGGGATATGCAAGCCATGGGCATGCGTCTTTCTGCGGAGGACATTTACAGTGTCAACCACAGTTCTTTAAAAGATGCTGTGGTTCACTTTGGAGGTGGATGTACCGCGGAGATGATTAGCTCTGAAGGGCTGCTTTTGACCAATCATCATTGTGGATATAGCCAAATTCAATACCACAGCTCTGTTGAAAACGACTATTTGAAAAATGGGTTCTGGGCAATGAGTAGAGCGGAGGAGTTGTCTAACCCAGGTTTGACGGCGACGTTTATCGACAGGATTCACGATGTGACAAAAAGGGTTTCTGATGCATTAGAGGGCTTAGAAGGAGAGGCGTTAGCAGTTGCTCGCAAATCTCTTTATGACGACATTGTCTCTGAATTTACGGAGGGTACAGATCTTACTGGCGGTGTTGTCTCTTTTGATTTTGGAAACCAGCATTTTTTAATCACCAAGCGTACCTTCTTAGATGTACGTCTTGTTGGCGCACCTCCTTCTGCGGTAGGTAAATTCGGGGGAGATACAGATAACTGGCTTTGGCCCCGACACACAGGTGATTTCAGTGTGTTTAGAATCTATGCATCGTCCACAAATGCGCCTGCAGAGTTTGGACCAGAAAATATCCCCTACACGCCAAATCATCATTTCCCCGTGTCCATAGATGGTGTGGAAGAAGGAGATTTCACAATGATTTTCGGTTTTCCAGGTAGCACTGAACAGTATTTGACGTCGGATGCGGTTACGCATGTCATTGAGCGCCTAAATCCCATGCGTATTGCCATGCGAGATGTGAGTCTTGCGATTATCAATTCTGCGCGGGCTTCTAGTGATGCGCTTCGCATTGCGTATGCTTCTAAGCAGAGCAGTATTTCAAATGCTTGGAAGAAGTGGGAAGGCCAAACAACAGGTCTTATTGAGCTCAATGCATTGGGGAAGAAGCTTGAGCTAGAGTCTGATTTTATAGCGAGAGCATCTGGTGCAGAAATACCTAACGTGGACTATGTCAAAGCGATCGGTGAAATTCAGTCTGCGAATTCTGATTACTTTCCTTATTTAGAATCTCGTGCTTTGTTCATCGAATTGGTGTATTACGGTCCTGATGTGTTGTTACATGCCTTTGAGTTTGCGGACCTCATCGACGATTGGGATCGTTTGACTGAATCTGGGAAATTAGAGGGCGCGATTGCTGATCTGCGAGCGCTCAATGCTGAATACGCTCGCAATTATGACGCCTCTGTCGACGAACAGCTTTTGGGTGGACTTGTCTCGACATATTTAGAACTTGCGCCAGAGTCTTTGGTGCCAGAAACGATGGCGTCGGCGTTTCATGCGTCTGCCTCAAGTGAGTCATATGCATCATCTTTTTTCGACAACTCTATATTTGACAATCCAGCAGAACTTGAAGCGTTGCTTTTGAAAGGAAAACACAAGCCATTTGCAAAGCTTAAAAATGACCCTGCTTTTGAACTTATTATGGCGTTACGCGCTCATTATTTCAATTTCGTTTCACCAGGCTATAGCGCTGGAAGTTCTGAGATTCAAAAGGCAACGGCCATTTATACAAGAGGTTTGCGTGAACTCTTTCCTGACCGACTCTTTCCGGTAGATGCGAATTCTACGCTGAGGTTATCTTACGGCAAAGTAGAGGGGTCGTCTCCTCATGACGGTATGAACTACGAGCCCTTGTCTACAGCGCGTGGGATCCTTCAGAAGTACAAGCCTGGAGATCCTGACTTCGATCTGCCTTCCGATTTAATATCTGACCTTAAGGAAGGTGATTGGGGACGGTACGGAAAAGATGGTGAATTGGTGGTGTGCTTCACAGGGAGTAATCACACAACCGGCGGTAATTCTGGTAGTCCCGTGATCAATGGCGACGGGTATTTAGTCGGCATTAACTTTGACAGAAGTTGGGAGAGTACGATGAGCGATATTCATTTCGATGAATCGCGATGCAGGAACATTATGGTAGATATCCGCTATGTTCTATGGATTATAGATCACTACGCAGGTGCCAGTCACTTGGTTGATGAGATGACCTTAATCGATTCAGACAGTTTATATAAGTAGGCAGTTCTTGTCTCCGTATTAAACAAGAAAGGTGATTGCAAGAATTACAATTGCAAAAACGATTAAAGCGAACGTAACTGGTCCACCTATTTCGTTTTGTTGAGGCTCTTCGTGTAGTGACATAGTTGCATTATTTATTTTTGCTAATATACATATTTGTCCTTCTTGTAAACATAGTTTTAAAATCTTGTTGATTAGTTCCCGTAGGTTTATGTTGTGAGTTTTGTATATTGTGCTCCGAATGAAAACTTTACTTAACTCCTTGCTGTTGGGAGGGCTTTTTTGCTGTTCGACATTGTCGCATGCGCAATCCCCTGCTTTCCCCTACAATCCTGATGTTGACTCAAACGCTTATATAGAGCTCACTGATTTGCTCTATTTTTTAGATTTGTATGGTCAGACCTGGTCTTTTTCCAATCAATCGACCCTCGGGGATATGATGTATTATGGCTTCTATCAAGATGAAGGAGGAGAAAGCCAAATGGATTGGCTCAGTCTGCCTATAGGTGATGAAGGTCAACTTTTATCTGTATCATCAAATGGACTCCCTGAATGGAAGGATGCCGCAACGATATTGATTGAAACATTTCCTTGTCTTGAAACATTATGTGATGAAACTGGTGTTCCAGGTTGTACAGTTATAGAAGCTTGTAATTATAATGAGAATGCAACCGATAACGACGGAACATGTGATTTCATTTCATGTCTCGATTTTGGCTGTACAGACTCCATTGCATGTAACTATGACGCTCTTGCAGATTACGAGAACGGTACATGTATTTACGCTAATTTTCCATACGACTGTGTCGGTATTTGTGTCAATGACACAGACGATGATGGCATTTGCGATATAGATGAAGTTCCAGGATGTATGGATGAAGCTTCCTGTAATTTTTCTTCAAGTGCTTCGGACGACGATGGCTCTTGTTCATATGATTGTGGTTGTACAATTCCAAATGCGTGTAACTATGATGACACTGCGACACAAGATGATGGGTCGTGTGAATTCACATCATGTATTGTCATAGGGTGTACAGACCTTGTCGCTTGTAATTACAATCCAGATGCAGAATTCGATGATGGGTTTTGTGATTATATCCAAGAAGGAGACTGTGACTGCGACGGAAACGAACCCGACGAATGTGGCGTATGTGGCGGATCAGGGATACCAGAAGGAACGTGTGATTGTGATGGTAACGTACTCGATGAGTGTGGCGTATGTGGCGGATCAGGTATCCCAGAAGGAGCCTGTGACTGCGACGGAAGCGTACTCGATGAGTGTGGCACATGTGGCGGATCAGGTATCTCAGAAGGAGACTGTGACTGCGACGGAAACGTATTAGACGAGTGTGGCGTATGTAATGGAGATAACGCATGTGCACCTTGTCTCCAAGTTGATGGATATAGTGTGGGTGATGTCGGTCCTGCAGGTGGGGTTGTTATTTATGACCACGGTTTTTATGAATACGTCGACTTCGAGAGTTCAAGTTATGACTGCTGGAGGTATATTGAAGTGTCCACAGAAGTTCTCTCACCTGCAATATGGGGTTGTAACGGTTCCGTGATTTATGGATTAACAAACGAAATCGGATCGGGAGAAATAAATACGCAACTTATTCTTAACTCAGGATGTGATGACGTGTCTCCAGAATATCCAAATTATGCTGCTTCAGTGGCTTCATCTTACAATGGAGGTGGTCAGTTAGATTGGTTTTTGCCCTCTCCTTCAGAACTTATTCTGTTAACTGGAACCCCCAACTATACAGATCAAATTAACGGTTGGGAATTAGGTAAGTATTGGTCTTCAAACCAATTTTTGAACAGCACATCATTAGGGACATCGATAGACTTCTCTGTCAACGCAAATGGAGAGCTTATCGCAACACCTGGTCCTTCAAATGTGATGAACTTTTCGTTTCCCATTCTGCCTATGCGCAGGTTTTAACAGTTTTCATTAAAAATCAACGAGAACTTTCGTAATTTGCAGGAAGTATGATGTAATTGAAACCTACATTTTTGTCACATTTAATGCCTTTATCAGGTATTATATTTTAGACAGCTAAATGTAATACCTGCAAACCTTTTGCCATGAATTTTATTACTTTATTTTCGAGAAACTCGAATCTTTTTAACGCTGTCGCGATTGTCACAGTTTCCTTGTTTGGCATTTCAACTTTATCAGCACAAACAGAGTGTGCTGAGGGAGAAACTGAAATCATCATTTTGATTGTTTCAGATAACTATCCTACCGAAATCAGTTGGGAACTAAGTGTCGGAGGTGCTGAAATTGCTTTCGGAGCATCTGAAGGAGACACACTTTGTGTCGACATGTCAGAGGAGCTTCCCTGTTTCCTCTTTGAGATTCATGATGTATTTGGAGATGGCATTTTTGATCCAGGCGGATATTGGATTTATTTGGATGGCGTAGAAATTGCTTCTGGTGGGGATTATGACTACGGCGATGAAGTTTCATTTGACTGTGCGCCGGGTACAACGTGCAATGATGCCGTTGCTTTAGGCATGCCCTCCGTAGAGGGTGATGTTATTTCTCAATCAGGCAATAGCTTTTGGTACACATTTACTCCTGATGTTCTCGGGATGTATGATTTCAGCAGTTGTGGTTCAGGATGTGATACCAGGTTATATGTGTACGATTATTGTAACATGAGTAATTTTGATGACACCAACACTGGCACCATTTATTACGATGACAATCAAGGGGGGTGTGATGAGGAAGCAAGCCAAACCATGCTTCTTGAAGCTGGCGTGACTTACTGGGTCAGATGGCTTTCTGTTGACGGATGCATGGGGGATTGGAGTTGGCTTCACACATTTGCGGGAGCGCCTCAAGGATGCACCGATCCAGAAGCATGTAATTATAATCCACAAGCAGAAATTGACAACGGTTCTTGTATTTATCCTGGAGATCCGTCGTGTACGGGTCCTGATTTAATGGTGGTGGAAGAAGCAATTGTAAGTAGTTTGCATACTGAACTTATGCAGGTGAATGAAGCAGACTGCTATATCTCAGAAGGATGTCTGAATGGATATGGAACGCGTGAACTCGTCAGATTCACAACACACATTAAAAACATTGGTGAGCTAGATTATTATATCGGACAACCGACAGGTGCAAATGCACAATTTGAATTTGGGGATTGCCACAACCACTGGCACCACAAAGGATATGCAAAATATGATCTATTTGAATTAGATGGCACGTATATCCCTATCGGATTCAAGAATGGTTTCTGCGTCATGGATCTTGAATGCAGTGACGGCGGCACAGGCCAGTATGGATGTAGCAACATGGGAATATCTGCGTTATGTGGAGACATCTACAGCAGTGGATTGTCATGTCAGTGGATTGATGTGACAGACGTGGCTGATGGCACATATTTTTTAATTGTTAGAGCGAATTGGGATTTCATTCCTGACGCTCTTGGCAGAGACGAGACAGATTACACAAACAATTATGCTGCAGTTTGTATTAATCTAGACAGAAGTATGGGGGAGCTTGTCGTGAATATTTACGATGATTGTTCGCCTTTTGATGACTGTGAAGGAACCCCATTTGGTCAAGCCACTTCGGATTGTAACGGAGATTGTAATGGCGATGCGCTTGTTGGAGATCTAGATGTCAATGGAGCGCAGGAATACACGGATGCGGTCTCTTATGTCGAGGGTATTTTAGGCAATGACATTCAGGTTTTACCTTGTACTGATATCGATCAGGATGACCACATTACGGTCACCGATGCGGCTTTGATGTCTCGCTGTCAGTACTGGAATGAAGCACATACCCATCCTGACAGTGCAGGGTTTCACGACAAGTGTAATTTTCCGGTCAATGAGATCATTAATATTTTTGACACCACTCATTTTAAAATTGGCGATATCAATTGGGATCTGGGATATCTAGATGTTCATGTGCTCAATCCCAACAATCGGATTGTGGGATATCAATTGGCGTTTAGTGGCATTGAAATTTCTCAGGCGATTTCCTTGGCTGATGTCGTGAACTATCCCATCACGCCTTCATTTGTTCCTGGTGGCTCCGAAGTGATAGGCTTGAGCTATGAAGGGGAGAGTATGATGAAATTCTATGAGTGGACACCGCTTTTACGTTTATACTGGATGTCTGCAGCAGAAGATGTTTGCTTGTCAGCTTGTGAAGATGTTGTGAATCATTTTTACCAAAACACGAACATTGAAATTGTTGACGGTTGTGTAGGTGCGATAGAACTCCAAAACACATCGCATGTTACGGTTTCTGTCATTCCAAATCCGATTTCTTCGCACGCTCAAATTACGTTCTCTAATCCGATGAGAGATGAACTGATTCTTATGATCCTTGATGCTAGCGGACGTGAAGTCAGACGTGAATTGGTCAATGGGACAGATCACGTTATACAGAAAGGTGAACTTAGTTCTGGTGCATATTTCTTTACTATTTATGGGAATAGAATTTCTCCTATGAGTGGCAGATTTGATATCCAATAAAGATGATAAACTTCGCAATCAAGTGCTCTAAATATCTCCTCTTTGCAGGCGTGTTCTTCCTCTTCACATCTGTGAATGGGCAAGTCGTGATTAATGAATTTTCTTGCTCAAACTATTCTCTGAATATAGGTGGAGACAATGAGGATTATATAGAATTCTATAACCCCGCTGCTGTTGCTGAGGATATCGGAGGTTTTTTCCTCTCGGACAATCCACTTAACACTGATAAGTTTGAAATCCCAGCTGGAACATTTGTCCCTGCTGGAGGCTACCTGCTTGTCATGTGTTCTGGTGAGGGAGAATTGATTACCAATCTCTATTTGGGAGGGAATCTCAATACAAATTTTAAAATCAATCAATGTGCAGGTGAATCCATTGTATTCAGTGATCCATCAGAATCGATCATTGAACAATATGATTTCGTGACCAACTTTGGGACCACACAAGCGGATCACAGTTGGGCGAGAGATGTTGATGGGGCAGCAGTTTGGTCGATATGTACAAACCCTTCACCAGCGGCATCAAACGCAGCAGGAATGACTTCAGGCTATGCGCCTACACCCGTTTTCAGTAGCGAAGCCGGCTTCTATGCAGGTGGGGTAGATATCTTCATCAATGTCCCTGCGGGTTATGAAGTGAGATATACCACAGATGGTTATGCACCAAATGCGGGGAGTACACTTTATACAGGAACGATTAATATTGTAAATACGACTGTGTTGAGGGCGTATATGCTTGATCTGGCGGGCAACGAATCTCCAAGTTATATTGAAACAAATACGTATTTCACTGGTGCAGATTCGCATACGATTGCAGTAGTCAGTGTAAGCGGAGACAATCAAGAGGATGGCGCTTGGCCCGGTGGTGGTGGTGATGAGCCGATGCACGTTGAATTCTTTCAGTCAAATGGCATGTTTAGGGTTGAAGCAACTGGTGACAGCAATGAACACGGCAATGATTCCAATGCATATGGACAGCGTGGTTTTGATTATGTGACAAGAGACCAAATGGGGTATGACTATGCCATCGAAGCGCAATTGTTCTCAGTAAAACAACGTGATAAATATCAGAGAATCATTTTCAAGGCTGCAGCAAATGACAATTACCCTTTTGAGCCCGGTGCCCACATTCGAGATTCATATGTACACACCTTAAGTCACAGGGCAGATCTACGTTTGGATGAACGTACTTCTGAAAGTTGTATTGTTTACCTAAATGGTCAATATTGGGGTGTTTACGACTATCGTGAGAAAGTAGACGACACGGATTTCACCACAGAATATTATGATCAGCCGCGACATTTTGTTGATTTCCTGAAAACATGGGGTGGCACATGGGAGGAATATGGAAGTGGTGATGATTGGTATGATTTGGTAAATTTCGTCACGGGTCAGGATATGACCGTGGATGCAAATTATGACTATGCGATCTCTCAGCTCCACCCGATGAGTTTGATTGATTATTTTGTGTTAAACAGCTATGTTGTGTGTATGGATTGGCTGAATTGGAACACAGCATGGTGGAGAGGCAGACATCCTGATGGAGGCGCAAAAAGATGGCGTTATGCGCTTTGGGACATGGACGCGACGTTCGGTCACTATATTAACTACACAGGCGTTCCTGACACAAGTTCAGATGCCGATCCCTGCGATCCTGAGTCCATGGGGAATGTTGGTGGGCAGGGTCATATCCCTGTTCTCAATGCACTTATGACAAATGAAACGTTCTTCACGACGTACATTAATCGATGGGCAGATCTTGGTAACACATACTTCACGTGTGATTACATGCATACCGTTCTAGACAGCATGGTGTTAGTGATCGAGCCAGAAATGCCGAGACAATGTGCCAGATGGGGCGGGGATGTTGCAGGATGGGAAGTAGAGCTTCAACAGTTGAGGGATTTCATTGATGAAAGATGTGAATCAGAGCTCATGTCTGGAATGGAGGATTGTTATGACATTACACCTGTGACACTGACCGTCGAAATTGTCGGTATGGGAGATGTAGAAATCAATTCTGTTGATATTTTGCCTGCGATGAGTCCATTCAGTGGTTTCTATTTTGAAGAGATCCCTGTAACATTAACAGCTGAAGAAAATTATGGCGTCGCGTTTTTATACTGGGAGATCGTCTCTGGAACAGCAGTTTTAACAGACCCTACAGATGTATTGTGGACCTTAGATTTGTCCGGAGACTTGTCGGTGATCGCGCATTTTGGAATCCCAGTTCCTCCAGAAGATGTGGTGTTTAATGTTGAGCCGATTGGGTCTGGAGGCATCGTCTTGGATGGCGTTTCTATCGATTCATATCCCTCAACGGAATCTCTCACTGTGAGCGGTCACACTATACAAGCTGTAAGCAGCGGTCAGTGGTGGCAGTTTTCGCATTGGTCATCAACGCCTATAGAGAATGTTGTCAGTCCCGACATGAATGCATCAAATGCCAATTTGGAAATCGCTTTGCCTGGAGTTGTGACTGCGAACTTCACTTACATTGAGCATACAGAACTAGAGGTGGAGGTACAGCCGTCACAAGCTGGCGCTGTTTCTATATACAATACAGCCTATGTAGATGATTATTGGACAAGTGGTTTGGTCACAGATGGTCCCCTTATTTTTAGAGCCATTGAAGCGGATCAATGGGAATTTGACAGATGGATTGTGCAAGAAACAGAACCTTCTCCAAACGACAGGAATCCTGAAATGGCTTTAAATCTTGAAGGTGTTCCTTTTGAAAGTGTTGTGGCGTTATTTAAAGAAGTGGAATTCAGTTTGTTTATCCCCAACGCTTTTACACCTGACAATGATGGCGTAAATGACAGCTTTCTGCCTTTAGGCGAAGGCTTCACGGCTGATCAATACAGATTTACTGTTTTGAATCGGTGGGGAGAGGTTGTGTTTGATACCACGAATCCTGAGACTCCTTGGTTTGGTCAAAACACCAATGAGGGAGGAAATCATTTTGTGCCAGATGGGGTCTACATGTATACAGTGACCGCACTAGGTTCTCACGATTTAAGTTCATCAACCTTTAGAGGTTGTGTGACTGTGGTGCGGTAATCATTTGTCTGACTTTTAAAGACAGTATATACCCTAAGAATACGGCTGGCAAATAGATGATTGCTTCACTTATTTGGTACCAAACAGGGTGAGGGATTAAAATGAGATTTCGGATCCCTCCCGCGAGCATTAAAACGCCGATTGCAAGAGCCGGTGTAGGTCGCGTGTGTCCAGACAGACTTGTCGCAACAAATGCTGCGAGTAGACTCCCCACACTGTGTGAAAAAAGCAAAACTATAAAAGCGCCAGTTGGCAATGCTTCTATAAATGAAGCAAATGCCAATGGTTCTGTAATGTTTGGTACATCTTGATATTCAGAAAAAAAACCACGTCCAGATGACGCGATCAGGAAAGCAGTAAGCCCCCCACACGCCAATCCTATGGTAATGCTGATTAAATTTCTGAAAAATCGCATGCTACAGATTACATGTTGCGACGATATGCACCGCCCACATGGAACATTGCGTCTGTGATTTGACCTAATGAAGCGACCTTACTTGCTTCAATCAGTTCCTCAAAGATGTTCCCACCTGAAACAACAGCTGCTTGAACTTTCTGGATTGCATCACTGGAACACCCGCTCATGGCTGTGTGCAACGCTTTTAGATTGCAAAGTTGAACTTGTTTCTCATCTTCAGTAGCTCGGATGACCTCTTCTGGAATGATGGTTGGGGAGCCATCTTTGCTTAAGAAAGTATTCACCCCTATGATTTCATATTCCCCAGAGTGTTTCAGGGTTTCGTAGTGCAGTGATTCCTCTTGAATTCGAGACCGTTGGTACATGGTTTCCATGGCGCCCAACACCCCTCCGCGCTCGGTTATTTGGTCGAACTCCAGAAGTACCGCTTCCTCTACGAGGTCAGTGAGTTCCTCAATGACATATGAACCTTGGATTGGGTTTTCATTCATGGCTAATCCAAGTTCTTTGTTGATGATAAGTTGTATCGCCATAGCGCGCCTCACAGACTCTTCCGTAGGAGTTGTAATCGCCTCGTCATATGCATTGGTGTGTAGTGAGTTACAGTTGTCGTAAATCGCATACAACGCTTGTAATGTTGTGCGTATGTCATTGAAATCTATCTCCTGTGCGTGCAGAGATCTGCCAGACGTTTGTATGTGGTATTTGAGCATTTGAGCACGAGGGGAGGCGCCGTATTTCTCTCTCATTGCTTTGGCCCAAATCCTTCTCGCAACTCTTCCTATAACTGCATATTCGGGATCGACTCCGTTAGAGAAAAAGAAGCTGAGATTGGGACCAAACGCATCAATGTCCATACCCCGACTTAAATAGTATTCTATGTACGTAAATCCGTTTGACAGTGTAAATGCAAGCTGTGTGATCGGGTTTGCGCCGGCTTCTGCAATGTGGTAGCCACTGATAGATACAGAGTAAAAATTGCGCACCTTTTTATCGATAAAATACTGCTGCACATCGCCCATCAATCTGAGTGCGAACTCAGTCGAGAAGATACATGTGTTTTGGGCTTGATCTTCTTTAAGAATGTCGGCTTGAACGGTACCTCTTACAGCATTTAATGCCTGTTTTTTAAGTGCTGCATAGGTGTCCTTATCTAGAACCTCATCTCCAGTACATCCGAGTAGCATTAAACCCAATCCATTGTTGCCTTCTGGCAGCGCTCCCTCGTAATGAGGACGAACTAGTCCCTGGTCGTCCCACTTCGCTTTGAGTACTTTTTCAACGTCTGATTCGAGGGTGTTTTCTGTGATGTACTTCTCGCAGGTTTGGTCTATCGCTGCATTTAAGAAGAATGCGAGAACCATGGGAGCTGGACCATTTATGGTCATAGAAACGCTCGTCTTTGCAGAACACAGATCGAACCCACTGTAAAGCTTCTTTGCATCGTCGAGGCAACACACACTCACGCCAGCATTTCCGACTTTACCATAAATGTCTGGCCTTAAATCAGGGTCGCTGCCGTATAAAGTAACTGAGTCAAATGCCGTTGAAAGTCTTTTTGCAGGCATTCCAAGCGATACGTAATGAAATCGCTTGTTTGTTCTTTCGGGTCCGCCTTCTCCAGCGAACATTCTCGTAGGATCTTCTCCAGTTCTCTTGAAAGGATAAATTCCTGCTGTGTATGGAAACGATCCAGGAAGATTTTCTTGTGTGGCGTATTTCACCAAATCACTCCATTCAGTAAAAGAGGGGAGGGCGACTTTTGAAATGTGTTTGTTAGAAAGCGTCTTTTGCTTGGTAGGGATGTTGATTTTCTTTCCTCTAACCTCATAGGTGAAGATGTCCTCTTTATATCGTGCTTTCAATGCAGGCCAACCTTTTAGCCATGAAAGCATTTTATGGTCAAGCTCCAGCTGAACCTCATCCGCCTTTGCAGATACTGCAGATTTGGTTGATTCATCAGAAGTAAATTCATCGGCGGCCTTCTGTAAAGCTTGCACTCTTCCTGCAATACTTGCTTGTTTTGCGGCCCATTTATCGTAAGATCTATTTGCTTCTGCAATTTCACTTAAGTACCTCACTCTAGAAGGTGGAATAATAAACACTTTCTCGCTTTGACTCACGAGTCCAGTTTCTTTCGTTGTAGATGCGAGTGCCGTTCCGGATTTTTTAACGAGCTCTTTCATCAGAGTTTCGTATAGAAAATTTGTGCCAGGATCGTTAAATTGACTGGCGATCGTCGCAATGATGGGAAGCTCATCATCTTTGGCTTCCCAGAGGTCGTGATTGCGTTTAAATTGCTTCCGAACATCTCTAAGCGCATCCTGTGCGCCACGTTTGTCAGATTTATTGATGGCGACGACATCTGCAAAGTCCAGCATGTCAATCTTCTCGAGTTGTGTCGCAGCACCAAACTCAGGAGTCATAATATATAGCGCGACATCGCTATGCTCCATGATTTCGGTGTCGCTTTGGCCTATTCCCGACGTTTCAAGAATGATCAAATCAAATTCAGCAGCTTTCAATACATTTAATGCCTCAGCAACATGCTTGGACAATGCTAAGTTTGACTGACGTGTTGCCAGAGAGCGCATATACACTCTTTCGTTGTGTATCGCATTCATTCGGATCCGATCACCCAGTAGCGCCCCTCCAGTTTTGCGTTTTGAAGGGTCTACAGAGACCAATGCGATCCGTTTTTCAGGAAAATCCGCCAAGAAACGACGCACGAGTTCATCCACCATGGATGATTTTCCAGAGCCACCTGTTCCAGTAATGCCCAGAACGGGCACTTTTGGTAATTCTGGGTACACGCTTTCGAAAGCTTTTGAGAAGGACTCAGCATCGTTCTCTGCTGCAGTAATCGTTCGGGCAATGTCACGAATGTTTCTTTTTCCTAAACGTTCAATGGCACCGTCTAAATCCTCAATGGAGGGCACTGTTTCATAATCAGATTGTTCAACCAGGTCATTGATCATCCCTTGAAGCCCCATCTCTCTTCCGTCATCAGGATGGTAGATTCGTGTGACCCCATATTCTTGTAAAGCAGCGATCTCTTCAGGAAGAATTGTTCCTCCTCCTCCTCCGAAGATCTTAATATGCCCGGCGCCACGCTCATCAAGCAGATCCTTCATGTATTTAAAGTACTCGTTGTGGCCTCCTTGATAAGATGTCATCGCGATTGCTTGTGCATCTTCTTGTATCGCAGTTGTCACAACTTCATCCACGCTTCTGTCATGACCAAGGTGTATCACCTCACAACCAGTACGTTGAATAATCCGTCGCATGATGTTAATTGCTGCGTCGTGGCCGTCAAATAAACTTGCAGCCGAGACGATTCGGATTTTATTTTGAGGTCTATAAGGTTGTTTTACTTCCATAGCTAGAATTTCAATGCGAAATTAAGCCATTGCTGACAGGTCACACACTCAAGTTTGTCAATCCCTTAAATGTATTCACTCTTTGCGTACACCCGCTCTTATTTTTGTGTTGTCTATCCTCAGTAACATAGGAGGGGAGAAGGTGTTATCGGACATCATTCATAAAAATGAACGCGATGTCATGCGTGACTTTTTCTTCATTTTAAACATGGAATTCTACAATATATGACCTCGTTTTTTAGGCAAATGTGTTGTTCAATAAAATTAGGTGACAGGTTTTAGGTCTTTATTAGGTCAAATCCGTTAATTTGCAGTCTTGAATTGATTCCGATTTCACCTTTGAATATTTCTACTACTTGCATGAATTTTCGCCTCTTAATTATAGGGTTTGCTGTGATGTTTGTTACTACGACAAACGCACAGATGACGGGTATCACTATTGAAGTCGATACTGCATTCTACGGGCCTAACACCCCTTCTCCAGACGACACGTTCGATCCATTGGGGACTTTGGATGGTTATGTAACCTACAAAGTTTACGCAGACTTCACAAATTCGACAGATGTAATCAGTGCAGTCTATTCAGATGTTGCTGTTCTAGGTACCATTCCGATGGAAATCGATGCGCCTTGTGGTTGTTTTAATCCTGTGTCAACGAGTATTTTAATGGATGCGTCTAACTCAAGCTTTTTTTGGGATGCTTTTCCGTTGTGGGAATATGACACCTATTGGACGATAGGAATGGAAAGTAGCGATGCGCCGGGTGATATTCCACAATCTATTGACCTTCCTGATGGCGAAGACATCTGTTCTAGTGCAATCTCAGACGGTGCGTTTTTTGTTTTATCGGCGCCCATAAATGCTATTGCTGGGGATGATTTGCGGATTTTAATAGCGCAAGTAACAACCTGTGGTGATTGGTGCTTTGGCGCCAGTTTTCACATTTTTGTTGAAGGTCAGCAATCCAACCCTCAATTTTTTGAGCCTACCGACCAGATCTGTGTTACAAACCCGTGCGAACCATATCTTTCGCAGGATGCAACAGTGAGTGGCGCGGTTCTTCCTTGTGCTGGTGGTTCTTCCACGGTAGAAGTAGAGTTTTTAGGTGTAGGTGACCCATCGCTTGCGACATATGTTCTTTTAGATCAAGGTGGCGAGTTGATCGTCGGGCCTCAGGCCACTTCTTCTTTCGATGACTTATCTCCCGGAAATTATTCGATGGTCATCATTGATGAATTTACATGTATTGATACAACATCCTTTGCCGTGACAGCACCGGGTCCTATCCAGGCTGATTTTGAGCTTGTGTCTGACAATGACTGCTTCGGAGAAGGTGATGCGACGGTGTGTCTTTTAGCGCCAGGAGCTTCTGGTGGTTCTGGAGACTTATTCATATCAGTGTTAGACCCTGTCGGGTTGGATGTTGCTTCAGTGAATGGCGCAAATGAATGTTGGACCGATTTGGTTTGCCAAGATGGAGACGGCGCATTTACATTTTCGGTCAATGATACAGAAGGTTGTTCTCTAGATACTGTTTTATTCGTGAATTGTCCATTGCCAATCGAAGCGCTTGTCACAACAAGCGATATTGATTGTCAAGGAAATGCCAATGGATCTATAAGTGCAGAAGCTTCTGGTGGTTCAGGTGATTTATTTATCGTTGTAAACTCAGATACACTTCTTCTCCCAGACACAGTTCAAGGACTTGTGCCAGGCAATTATAATGTGCAAATCATCGACATTTTTGACTGTACACCTGGAACCGAGGTGATCGACGTATTGGAGCCAGATGCCATTACACTTCAGATTGTTTCTGCAGCACCTATTACTTGTGGAAGTGATTGTAATGGTGCAGCAGACTTACTTTATTTTGGAGGTACAGGCTCTTTAACCCTCGAAATTACAGATGCATTAAGCGGATTGGTTGCCTCAAGTCAAGACAGTCTTTGTGCTTCGGAATATGTTGCTTCGATTATTGATGACAACGGTTGTACGACAAATGTACCTTTCCTCATAGATGCACCCCCACCACTAGAGTTCCTGATTTCGACGACTTCAGCAACTTGTACAGGCATGAGTAATGGGTCCGCTGATATCTTTCCTGCTGGAGGAACGGGAGAACTTACTTGGATGGTCACAGATACATTAGGTAACATAGCAAACCTCAATAACCTCAGTGAAATGACCTATACGGCCATCGTTTCTGATGTGTTGGGATGTCAGATTACGGATACATTCTCTATTGATGTCGCAATCATTACAGATATGATTCTCACCACATTCCCTTCTCCTGTTACTTGTTGGAATGCTGAGGATGGAACGATTACTGTATCCATTGATGGCGGGGATTCGCCTTTCACTTACTTATGGAGCGATCCTTTCGATCAAACTTCCGCCACTGCAATTGGACTTACAGAAGATACATACACAGTGACTGTCACGGATGCTATTGGCTGTAATCTAACCGTGTCGGAAGCGATAACGCACATAGAAGGGTGTCTTTTCATCGCAGATGCGCTTACGCCAAATGGAGATGGATACAATGATGAATGGATCGTAGGGGGGTTGTTAGATTTCCCTCAATCTGAAGTTAAAGTATACAACAGATGGGGTCAATTGTTATTCTTCTCTTCTGAGGGAGATGTGAATTGGGATGGTCGATTCAACAATCAACGTCTACCTGTCGCAGACTATTATTATACCATTGAGTTAAGCCCATACGACCCGCCGATTACGGGTACGGTATCTCTTAAATACTGAAACGATGACACGACTACTCATTGCCTCAATTTGGATTTTTATTTTTGCAGCTCCGCTTCAAGCGCAACAGCGATTTAGAAGGACTTCATTTCCCGTCAATTCTTTTCTGATTAACCCAGCGGTTGCCGGTACAGAACCTGTGACAGTCTTCGGTTCGTCATATCGCAATCAGTGGGCAGGTTTTGAAGGTGCGCCTACGACCACCGTGTTTAGTGCGCATAGCTCCTTCCCAAATCAAATTGGCGGTGGGATTATTGTATATAATGACGACATGGGGGGTGCCGTTTCTCAAACCGGTGTTGAACTTACCGGGTCTTATCAATTACGACTCCCCAATTCAGACGCTGTGTCCTTTGGCCTTTCTCTACAGGGCACCCAATTTGGATTTGACAGCAGTGATTTGAATGTGTGGGATCAAGACGACCCTGCACTCAATGGTTCATTAGAAACGACTTTCGGTGTGGATGCTTCTACTGGAATGATGATTTATGGGACTGATTATTTTTTCGGAATCGCTGTTTCAAATCTTTTCCAAGATAAACTCGGGCTGATAGGTGTTGAAAATGACCTTAATCAGCACATTCGTCACTACAGATTTATGGGAAGCTATACGACTGATGTGACAAATGAGATGTCAGTCCAAACCTCAGGCATGCTTCGTCTTACAGAAGTGACCCCTGCACAAATTGACATTCATTCTCGTGTGATTTATAAGTTCTACCAGGCATTGTACTGGGGTGGCTTAGGCGTGAGGATGGGGGATGCTGTCACCGTTTCTGCTGGAATTGAATTCGCCAGTATTGGATTTTCATACGCCTACGATATTTCTACAGGCGCAAACCTATTAAGTCCTCACTCTCACGAGATTAATCTTACCTACATATTGCCGCACAGAAGAGGATTCGGTCAAGGGTCAATAGGTCCAAGAAGAATCCTCGAAAAAAGCAGATTGGTTAAGTAGAACTTTATATTTGGCACTAGATTTGATTATCTTATGTGTCCAAAACAAACAAGCGCAGATATTATTCACGAATTATCATTGATATGAACCGTATTACCACACTATTTACAGCTTTACTTATGACATTAATGGTTGCCCCATTAAGCGCTCAGTTTTTAAGACTCGATGTAGAAGAAATAGATAACGAAGGTAAAGTGCCCGGTAACACATTTCGTGTCTATGCTGTTTTTGAGAACGAGGGAGATATCCTTGACGCGATCTATGGCGAAGCTTCTGCATTGTTGTCTATAACATCTACGAAGCCTTTTTATCAGCATCCAAAAGGCGGCGCTTTGTCTACGGATATTCAACGTTATGATCTCTCAGTAAATCCTGAGTTGGCTTACGACAGTTGGGTTACGATAGGTTCAGCTGACAACTACATGAATGCGCTCTCAGGGTTTATCATGGAGTTCGGAGATTTTGAATCAGCAGGTGGGAAAATAGAAACAAGCAACGGAGCTTGGTTTGTGACTCCAGACAAACGTCAAAGTATGGCTGGTTCTTCAAAAAGAATCCTTCTGATGCAACTTACTACTGAAGGTGAGATTAACGGACTTATCAACCTTCATGGTCGAACAAAAGCGGTGATGAAGAATGATGTGCTAGAAAGTGGGGGTGAGCAAATCAAAGCTGAAGGCATCGTATTCGTCGCAGGTTAAAGTACACCGTTAGAGTGCAAGGTGTTTTCCAGTAATGGACTCC
>JAPKBK010000133.1 GCA_028823435.1 Flavobacteriales bacterium | reverse complement strand
TATCGAGTGCTTTGCCTTCAGCAAAACCTTCTTTAATATCTAATAAGACTACTTCGTTGCATACCTCACGTGTTGCGAGAACATTTGCACAAGTGGCGCCTACATTTCCGGCACCGACTACAGTTACTTTCATAAGAAGTTATTTTAGTTGGGAGTGCAAAAGTACAGCGGTATGGACTACGGAAAAAAGAAAAGAGTCCCTACTTTCGTTGTACTTATAAAGAGACATGAAACTTGAAATTTTTATTATCGCACTTTCACTCGCCTTTGTTTCTACAAACGCGCTGACGCAATCCCTTCCCACAGCAGTATCGTCAACACCCATTGGTGATGCTGGAATGGATTACAACCTCACTGACAATGATGGGGAAAAGCACGGGGTCTGGATAAGAGTTTACCCAGATGGATCGCTGTATTATGTGGGCATGTTCAACAGTGGTCAGCCCGAAGGCCAGTTTCTATATTTCTTCGAAACCGGAGAACTTATGTCAAAAATAGAACACCCACCCGTATCTCATTTGACAGGCCAAATCTCAGCGATACACTATCGCACAAATTCATCTGTTCAATCTTCAGGATTCTATATCTCTGTCGATGACCAAGAAAAACCCGTGAAAGATGGCAGTTGGGGATATTATGATGACGGATCCAAGCAGATCAAACAAGAAAGCTACTCCGCAGGCATCATGAATGGGCCCTATTGGATAAAAACAAAAAAGGGGAGTTTGGTCGAAGAAGGTGGGTATGCAAATGGGAAACTCGATGGATTAAAAACAACGTATTACGACACTGGAACAGTTCGCCAAAGAATCAACTATGTGGCTGACGAGCTAGAAGGCAATTTTCAAGTGTATTATATCAGTGGAATACCGAAAATTGAAGGGAATTATATTGACGGAAAGGAGAATTTGATATGGAAAACATACCAAGAAGACGGGGTGTTAGAACAAATAACACATTACTCATACGGAAATAGAGTAAAAGAAATCAAGGTAAATGGATCTTTTGAAGAGGCTTTCGCAGATGGTCGTTCAAAAGAAGAATACACGTACAGAAACAAACTGAAGGATGGCCCTTTCAGGATTTGGTATGACCTTGGAGGATATGTGATTGAGGACTTTACAGATGCTGAAACAGGAGAAATACTTCAACGTCAAGTCCTCCTAGGGACACAAGTCTCAAGCGAGGGAGAATACGTCGAGGGAAAACTAAATGGCCCCAGATATTATTACAGTGAAAAAGGAAAGATCACGAAAACAGAACACTATCGTGCGGGCGAACTCCTAAATACTGACTAATACCCATACTTGTTCTTCCAAAGTGACTGCAGGTAAACCCGCATTGACTTTTCTCGCGGATTTTCCCCTGGCTTGTATAACTGCTTGCCCTCCAGCCCGACAGGCATGCACTCTTGTTCACTAAATCCTGAAGGAGCATCATGGTCATAAGCATAGCCCTTACCATAACCTAGCTTAGACATGAGCGCGGTAGGTGCATTTCTAAGATGAAGAGGCACGGGTATATCGCCCGTTTGTTGCACCAACTCTTGCGCATCTTTTATCGCCATGTATGACGCATTGCTTTTGGGACTAGAGGCGAGATAAACGACACACTGGGAAAGTAAAATACGTGACTCTGGCATACCGATTCTCTCTACGGCTTGAAAAGTAGACGTCGCTAATACAAGCGCAGTAGGGTTTGCATTTCCTATGTCTTCCGAAGCGCTTATGAGAAGTCTGCGCGCAATAAACTTCGCATCTTCGCCCCCTTCAATCATCCTTGCGAGATAGTAAACGGCTGCATTGGGGTCGCTTGCGCGTATGCTTTTTATAAAGGCACTTATGATATCGTAATGCGCCTCTCCTCCTTTGTCATATCCTGCAGCTGTTGACCCTATAAGATCTTTCACAATTTCATTCGTGACTTGAACCGTGCCCGAAGGAATACTCTGAACGACCATTTCAAGAACATTTAACAATCTACGCGCATCACCACCACTTGCTCTCATCAGTGCTTCTTTCTCCTCAATGACAATGTCTCGAGAACTTAAAAGAACATCTTCTTCGACCGCTTGCTTAATTAAGGACTCCAGTTCTTCTAAACTCAAGTGCTCAAGAATATAAATCTGACATCGAGACCGCAAAGCAGGGATAACCTCAAAAGATGGGTTTTCAGTCGTGGCACCAATTAAAGTAACCCACCCTTGTTCAACAGCGCCTAACAAACTATCCTGTTGTGATTTTGAAAACCGATGAATTTCATCAATAAAGAGAATAGATTTCCCAGCGAACATTCCACCACTTTTTGCCCGAGCAATCACTTCTCTCACCTCCTTGACGCCACTATTTATAGCCGAAAGCTGGTGGAAGGGCAGTCCTACTTTATCCGCTAAAATCCGAGCCAGAGTCGTCTTCCCTACCCCTGGAGGTCCCCAAAGAATCATCGAAGGCAAAGTACCTACATCTGCCGCATTTCTCAATACGGCGCCCGGCCCCACAAGATGTGTTTGGCCCAAATAATGAGTCAAAGTTTTAGGGCGCATCCGCTCTGCCAGTGGCATCACATCAGAATTAACGTTAGTATTCACGATTCTAAGGTACGCTCAAACATTCTCTTTTGAACCTGAATTCCCTCTGGAATCTGATGTTTCCATCTTTTGTGAGACCAAAGCCAATCACTTGGCGCGTTCAAAATCTCCTCCTCCAATTCCCCCAAACATTTGTCCATCACATGTCCTTTATTGAGTGTTTTCACATTTTCCTCCACCAAACGAAATTCAACGTTGTAGCGTCCTCTACCTGTTCTGCGAACAGCGCCATACACAACAGCCGCATCGTATGTATGCGCCCACTGTTCGGCACCGAAATACACAGGGGTGTCTATACCAAGAAAAGTGGTCCACCACGCTCTCTTTGGATGCTGAGGGCTTTGATCAAAACCGAAACCAACGGCGACAGGCTCTCCTCCTTCTAAAACATGATTGTCCATCCACGCCTTACAATCTTCAATTTCAATCATCACCAGCCCCATTCTTTGCCGAGATTTCCGCATCGCATCATCCATGATTGGATCACTTAACTTCTTATATAAAGCCATTGTTTTATGATCTATAGCACCAGGGAGTGTCATTGCATACATTTCCCAATTTGCCATGTGAGCGCCTACAAGAATAACGTGTCTCCCCTCATTCTTAAGCCGATTCATTAGGTTCACGCCCTCCTCGGAATATTCTACCCTTGACATGACTGAATGATTCGTTGCACAAAACAGCTTCATTGATTCTACAGTGATGTCACAAAAGTTTTTGTAAAATCCTTGAGAAAGCGTGTGTGTGTTTTCCGTGCCAAACACTTTTTTTAAGTTTCCAAGGACGACCCGCTTTCGATAGCCGCCTACCAGTGCCATAAAACCAGCGATGACCGAAGCCTCAAAGTGCAACATCCACCAGGGCTGCATGCCAAACCCCTGCATCAATCGCAACAATACTATTGATCTGATTTTATTCATTTCAAACATTTTGAATGACACATCCATCCCATCCGACATAAACACCGTGGGGCAATTGCGCTTGCAAATCTGCGTGTTTACCGATGAGATGACTTAAGTGAGTTAAATAAGTTGATTCAGACCCCACTCTTTCAATCACATCTAAAACTTGATCTAGTGAATAATGACTCGGGTGATGCGTTTTCCTTAAAGCACTTATGACCAAAACTTTTACGCCTGCGAGTTTCGCAAATGTTGCGTCGGATATATGGTTAACATCTGTGATGTAAGCAAAATCCCCTATTCGGAAACCGTACACTTCCATCCTGCCATGCATGACTGGCAAAATCGTCCATTTCATGCCTCGTATCTCAAAACCATTGATCAACTCATGGTCACCTAATTTATGAATATCTACCTGAGGCAATCCCCCATGTGTATTTTCTCCGAATGCATAAAAGAAATCACGACGGAGCGCCTTTTCAACTGCTTCGTTTGCCCAAATCGGCATTGCTTGTGAATGCTTCTGATTGAACGCCCTCACGTCATCCATACCAGCCACATGATCCTTATGTTCATGCGTATACACGATCGCATCCAAATGATTAACCTCATTTTTAAGCATCTGCATTCTGAAATCAGGTCCAGTATCAACAACCACAGACACGTCATTTACTTGCACCAAAATTGACGCCCTTAACCTTTTGTCCTTGGGGTCCTGAGATTGACAAACATCACATTTACAGGCTATTACAGGTACACCCTGAGATGTGCCAGTTCCTAACAGTGTTATTTTCATAGTTTTAACACCTAAATCATGTTGAATTATGTTATTCACCCTGCAAAGGTACCTTACCTTTGCAATAGTGGACTTAGAACGTGTCATATTATCTGCAAAGCAGAAAGCGCTTCGAATAAATCTGAATCAAGATATATACGGGACTTTTGCCGAAGTTGGGGCTGGTCAAGAAGTTGTAAGACATTTTTTCAGAGCTGGTGGAGCTTCTGGAACGATCGCGAAAGCCATCAGCGCATACGACAAAGATTTCTCTGATGCGATCTATGGAAAAGAGAAGAAAGACAGGTATGTCTGCAAACAGAGACTTGAGAAAATGCTCAAGCATGAGTACCAACTCATTGAAGAACGAATTAACAGAGAGAATCATCCGTCCAAACAATTTTTTGCATTTGCAAATACGGTCGCGACCATCAATTTCCACAAGTCTAGTCAGGGTCACGGATGGTTTGGTCTCAAATTCCAGACAGAACCCGGAAAAGAAGCATCAGAGGTGATTCTGCATGCCAGACTCCACGAATCGGATGCGTTACAACAACAGATTACCACTGGAATTCTTGGCACAAATCTAATTTATGGCTGTTATTTCTTTTATAAAGACCCGAAAGAATTACTGAAATCACTCTATGACAACTTAGACCGCAGTCAGATCGAGATTGATATGATTCATATGAATGGGCCAGATTTTGCCAACGTAGACAATCGCCTACTCTCTTTACAACTGGTTAAAAATGGCATGACAGATGCTGTCATTTTCTCACCTGATGGACGTAATCTACAAGCTGCAGATATTCTTTATAAAAAGAACATCCTCGCAATCAGAGGTAGTTTCCGTCCAGTGACGAAAGTGAACATTGATATGATTGCGAAAGGCCTCAAGAAATTCAAAGAGGAACCTAAGGTTGATCCTGACAACATACAGGTATTGTTCGAAATAAC
>JAPKBK010000132.1 GCA_028823435.1 Flavobacteriales bacterium | reverse complement strand
TCATATCCCTGGCACTGACGAAACGACAACAAGCAACAGCTCTCCTGTTTTCCAAACATTACCGCCAGTAGCGCTATGTGCAAATTTTGAGTTTTTCTTTGACAATGCAGCGATTGACCCTGATGGTGATGACCTCGTGTATTCTTTATGTGCACCTTTTGATGGAGGTGGCCCGAACGGTGGCGGAGGAGGTTTTGGAAGCCCTGTTCCAAATCCACCATCAAACCCACCATATACGCCCATCCCATACAATGCCGCATATTCAGCCACCTACCCCATTGCATCTGACCCAGCCTTCTCTATCGACCCTGCAACTGGATTCATCACTGGCACACCAAATATCCCTGGACAATACGCCATGGGAATTTGTGTCGAAGAATTTCGTGATGGAATTAGTTTGGGGAAAGTCGTGCGGGATTTTCAGTTTAATGTCACGTTATGCGACCCGAACATCGTCGCTTCCGTCACACCTCAGCAACCTGAACAACTATGTATCGGTGAAACCATACAATTTGTGAATGAATCCATTAACGGAGAAGATTTTCTTTGGGACTTTGGAATCGATGGAACGGACACTGATGTTAGTACAGAATTAGAACCTCAGTTTACATATCCCGATGTAGGAACATACGAGGTCACATTGATTGCAAATCCAGATTGGCCGTGTGCAGATACGTCATCACAAATATTTGATGTCTTTATGCCTCTTGACCCTGTCATCGAAATCCTAGATTTTAATTGCATTACCGATACTGAAACTTTCGATTTCAATGTCAATGGCACAATGAGCCCTGAGGCCACCTATTTTTGGGATTTTAACGGAGGCAGCCCCATTTCTGCAAACATCATGTCACCAGAGGGTGTTGACTTTGGAAATTCAAACACATGGGACATCTCATTGACCGTTAACAATAATGGCTGTACGGCAGAAGCAGAATTTGAATGGGTTGCCCCACCTGAACCCGTCGCCACGATAGAAGATCAAACAGGTTTTTGCCAAGGTCTCACGTTCTCATTCGAAAATAACTCGCTTAATTCAGAGACTTATTTGTGGGATTTCGGATCCCCTTTTGGCGGAGACTCATCGACTGACCTCGAACCTGAATTCACATATGCAGATTCAGGATCCTATACCGTCACCCTGACAGCATATGCACCCTTCACCTGCCCTTCCACTGCAACAGCAAATGTGGATATATACTATTTGTTAGAACCTGTTTTCGAAGCGCCAGACCCCAATTGCTTCTCAACACACAATTTCTCTCTGACAGGAACCGCATCCATTGATGTAAATACAGTCTACAGCTGGGACTTCGGCGGAGCTACAGTTAGCGCACAAGTTTCTGAAACAAATATCTCTAACCTCGTGTATTCTGAGCCTGGCGTCTATGAGGTCACTTTGTCTGCAGAAGTCCCCGGACTTGATGGCTGCCAACAGTCATTCTCAGCCCAAGTAGAAGCAATACCAGACCCTACAATAGACTTCTCCGCTGGACCTCTTTTGGGATGTCCTCCACATCAGGTTTCTTATACAAATCTGAGCTCAACGTCTACAGCGACATCTTATCTGTGGCATTTTGGTGACGGAACAACGTCAAACGCTGTAAACCCAGTACATCTGTATTTATATTCCGGAAACTTCCCCGTGCTACTCGAAATGACCACCGGAGGCTATTGTGCAAGAAATCTCGACATGCTAGAAGTGGATTTGGTACAAACATACCCTATTCCATTTGCAGCATTCGATGTAGACCCCAACGTAGTAGATATATTGAACCCTCTCATTAGCGTCGATTATTTAGGTGACCAAGCTGTTGATTGCTTCTACAATTTCGGTGATGGAGGAAGCCTGCAAGGTTGTGACGGAGAATATACCTACAGCGATGGTGGCATTTACAACATAACGTTAACCGTCATCAATGAGGCGGGATGTACGAATACCGCTTCTGGAGAAGTCAGCATTAGCGGCTCGGTCTTTTATGCGCCCACAGCATTCACCCCTGATGGTGATGGCTTAAATGATGTTTGGCTCCCTGTTATCCTAGGAGTCAGCGCATATCGCGTTAATATCGTAAACAGATGGGGTGAACTCGTTTGGCAAACCACTGACCCTTCTGTGCCTTGGCAAGGTGAAAAAGGAGCTGAGGGCAATCACTTTTGTCCAAATGGGCTATATATCTGGGAGGCAGTATGGGTAGACCAAATAGGATATCCAAGAACGAAAAGTGGATCAGTGTATCTAACAAGATAACTTTATACTTAACTTGTCGCATCAAACCACATAGAATACTAAACTGAGAGAGCAAGATGTCAGAAAATAACAACGACAATAGAGATAGAGAAGAGTTATATTCAGTTAGAGTAAGAGCTGGGAAGCGCACTTATTTCTTCGATGTCAAAGAAACAAGAGGAAAAGATCTCTATATGACGATCACAGAGAGCAAGAGAAACTTCGACAACAGTGGAAATGTAAATTACTCAAAGCACAAGCTGTTCTTGTACAGAGAGGATTTTGAAAAGTTTGAAGACGGCTTTATTGACGCGACAGACAAGATCAAAGAATTAATGACGACTGGAGAATTCCGCGATCCGATTGCAGAGAGAAAAGCAAACGATTCAGAACACCAAAAAGAGGAAGGCTCAGAAGCGTCACCCTCAGGTCATGAAGCCGTTTCTAGCGAGCCTAAGGCTGAGGAAACGAACGACGCAACTGACGACTCAGCAAGCGACTCAACGAACGAGTCTTCTGACGACTCCGCGAGCGACTCATCTGAAAGTTCTGAAGACGAAGTGAATTTCGAGGACCTGTAAAACATTCCTACAATACAAAAGGGCACCTATTACTTCCTGACTTTTTCCACATCTTCTTCACATAAATAGTGCTTAATCCTTTATAGGCACAGGCTTGTGTGTGTACAACTTTATCTGGAACACACCCTATCAAATGATATCTTAGCGTAAGCCTGAATTAAGCTAAAAGATATTCTGATGGGAAAAATTATTGCAATCGCAAATCAAAAAGGAGGTGTTGGAAAAACAACAACTGCGATCAACTTAGGAGCATGCTTAGGTGTACTTGAATACAAAACACTACTTGTAGACTCAGACCCTCAAGCAAATGCAACAAGTGGTGTGGGCTTAGACCCTCACACAGTTGAAAATGGAACCTACGAAGTCATTCTAGGTACATCGAATATCGAAGACTGTATCCTGTCTACGACTTCTCCAAACTTAGATATATTGCCTGCGAATCTGGATCTTATCGGTGCCGAAATCGAGCTTGTGGACCAGAAGCAGCGTGAAAGAAAACTTTACCATGAACTTGAGAAAATTAGAGACAACTATGATTTTATTGTCATAGACTGTTCACCGAGCTTGGGACTTGTGACTCTTAATGCGCTAACTGCTGCTGACTCAGTAATGATTCCAGTACAATGTGAGTATTTTGCATTAGAGGGCTTAGGCAAGCTTCTCAATACAATCAAAATAGTACAAACCCAACTCAATCCTCGTCTCGAAGTCGAGGGGATTCTATTAACGATGTATGACACGCGCCTTAGACTGGCGAATCAAGTCGTTGAGGAAGTACGAATTCATTTTGAAGACCTTGTCTTAAACACTGTCATCCACAGAAACACGAGACTTGGAGAGGCGCCGAGCTATGGCGAATCAATCATCATACACGACGCAAGTTGTAAGGGGTCTGTGAATTATCTCAACCTTGCAAGGGAAATCCTTCAGCGCAATGAAATGACAAAACTTCGAGATGATGAAAAGTTCCTTAAAGACCTAGTGGGCTAGTCGCTATGTCAAGAAAGGTCAACATCGGAAGGGGTTTGGGAAAGGGACTGGGAGACATGCCAGACTTTAACAATGTCAATCCAAATCGCACATCAAAGATTTCCGATATCATTCGCGATATCGATAAGCATGAACTTGAAACGAAAGAGTTTGAGAAAGAAGATCTCAAGACCCAAATCTTATCTGGAAACGGAATCGCTTCCAAAGGGTTTGGCAACAACGAAGTCGATAAAAAACCTCGTGTTATAGGTCAAATGGCTGGGAAAATCGCAATGATACCGATTGGCAATATTGTGCGGAACGCAAACCAACCACGAGAATCATTCGAAAACAGTTCCCTTAAGAAATTGGAGGATAGCATCCGAGAACTTGGCATTATTCAACCAATCACTGTTCGGAAAATTAGCGCTCTCAAATATCAAATAATTGCTGGAGAGCGTCGCTTCAGAGCGGGTCAAGCTGCAGGACTGGAAGAAATACCTGCTTATATTCGCGAAGCTGATGACGCGCAACTGTTAGAGATGGCGCTGGTAGAAAACGTACAACGACAGGACCTCCACCCTATTGAAGTTGCAACATCTTATCAACGACTCATTGAAGAGTGTCGCTTAACTCACGCGCAGATATCTTTACTCGTGGGCAAGGCCAGGGTCTCAATCACAAATTCGTTACGTCTTTTAGATTTGCCAGAAGAAATCAAAATTGAACTTGCAAAACGGACGCTTTCACAAGGGCATGCAAAGGCACTGCTCTCAATCACTGACGATCCAGAGAGACAGATTCTCATAATGAATCTTGCAATCACTCAGAAGTTCAGTGTGAGACAAACTGAGAATCTCTGTAAAAAAGATGGCGGGCGTAAAAAAACAATGAAAGCTCCTGCTGACAAGCGGAGACACAGCCCCGACGAAGAGCAAGCTCAAAGCATCTTAAAATTGAGGTTCGGGAATGGAACAAAAATCAAGACCACACTCGGTGCTTCAGGCAGAATAGAGCTGCACTACAAGGACATGAATGAATTACAGGAGTTGCTTGACAAACTGACCCAATAATTCAAGCGCGCAAGTACAACAAATGCATTCTATAGCAAAATATCTATGCGTGATGTGTCTGGGTGTGTTTTCTCTTTTCGACACATCAGTCTATGCACAGGAAACAGATGTCTTAACTGAAGAACAACTGCGCGTAAAAAACACGACCAAATGGGCTGCTATACTTCCAGGGTCAGGTCAGGTTATCAATAAAAAGAGTTGGAAAGCTCCTATTGTACTTGGAGGTCTGGCGACTAGCGGATGGTTTATCGCAGAGAACACGAAGCAAATGAATCTTTTTTTCGAACATTGGGGCTATGAAACAGATGACGACCCCACCACGAACAGCACCTTGACAGATTCTAATGGCGCACCATACATCTTGTCCGACCTCGAAGATGGCGCGTATTTTTATAGAAGGAATCGAGATTTATCTTACCTCGCATTTT
>JAPKBK010000131.1 GCA_028823435.1 Flavobacteriales bacterium | reverse complement strand
AAATTGAGGGAATTCATCAAAACGCATCTTACGCATCCACTTTCCAGATGATGTAATACGGGGATCTGAACCGGAGCTCAACTGAGGGGTTCCTGATTCAGCATTCACGATCATTGTACGGAATTTAATTATTTTAAAGGGGACCCCATACCTGCCTACGCGTTCTTGAAGATAAAAGACCGGTCCTGCTGAGGAACTCTTGACAACAATAGACAGCAAGAGGAATAAAGGAGAAATAATGACCAATGCCAACAATGAAGAAACAATATCGATGGCCCGTTTCAGAACCATTTGCCAATGTGACATCACAAATCGATCGACATGAATGAGGGGCGTCCCATACACAGCTCCTGACCGCACATTGCCGCTCAGAATATCGTAAAGACCAGGAACGACCTTCACAGAGAGGTTTCGACCTTCAAGAATGGTAAGTAATTTAACCGTCTTCTCTCTGTCAGAGGGCTCGACAGCCACAATGACATCCTCAATATGATGCGTGTCTAAGACCAAATCAATGTCATTTACACCACCGAGACGCTCTAGTTTGTTCGTCATTGCAGGAGCTTCTTGATTCACCTGAATAAAGCCCAAAAGATTAAAACCAGAAGATAAATATTCATTCTGAAGATCATTCGTTAATTGTAGGGCTGTTTCTGCACCCCCTAAAACAAGCGTTCTAAATGCCCAATCACCCCCTCTTATCTTTCGCAAAGTCCGCGAAACAATAGCCAATCTCCCCATGGTGGTGAGGATCAAATGCCCTAAGACCAACACCCCAAACGTATAGTAATACTGATGATAGCTATTCACAAAATCATCTAACAACAACACAAAAAACAACACAACAGACCCTACTGCTGTCGCGATTAAAGTTTGGGTTAACTCAAGGGCTTTGTGTCTTCTACGGGGCGCGTTGTACATTCCCAACACAGCATACAATGCCACCCAAAAAACAGGCACCAGCATGATTCCGTAGGTGTAATTATCATCGAATTCCCATGAGTTAAAATCCCAAGACCAAACCTTCTCTACCTCAACTTTTCGATGAATGAACAACATAGCCCAAGCGATTGCAGCGGAAATCACATCCGACAGTACGTAGTGCCAAGGCAGTATCCTATCTACGCTCCTCCCCGACCTCATTTGTAATACACCAATTTAAAATTATCAACCACAACATACCCCGATGCTTCCCCGAGATCCAAGATTGCGTCTAACGTCAATTCATACCCAAACGCTGTAGGCGTGGAAAATACCAATGGCGCTAAATCCAGATACATTTTCTTCCATTCTTCCCCAGTGGGATTAAGCACAATGATCGGTGTTCTCTGGGGATTTCCACCACCGATCGCTTCAAGACCCACGGCAAATGAATTGTCACAACGGTAATTAAACTCCAAATAGATCGGACCCGATTGGGGAAGGTTATAGAGCTGTTCCTGAGTGGTTGATGAAACCTGACTCTGTTCTGGGGACAACAAGATCAATCCACTTGCGTTTCCTTCAAATACAAGATCTGGATCTACAGTTCTCACCACTTCTGCTGTGCTTGTATTGTTTGCCTCAAATCTATTTGCACTTTCAAAATCCTCCGCCAAAATAATTTGCGCACTTTCTATATAATTTGAAGCAAAGGCAACTTCCTTACTCCCCCCTGGAATATTCTCTACTTCCAGCTCCATCGCCTTATAAAATGGATATGGCTTGCGCGTCGCAGAGATCCCATTGACTCTAATTCCTGCTTGAATAACGAGTTCCGATACTTCAACATTTGCATCCGTGATATAGGGGATGCTCGCGGGAAGGGGAAACACGCCTAAGACATCCGTTTCAGTGTACACCCAAACTTCTTTGATGTTATGTGAAGACGTACCTTGATCCTGAGTCGTGACCAAATCAAAGGATGAAACGATGACTTCGAATGGATCACCTGGCTTGTCAGACCAAAGACCACACCCTGAAAACATCGCTGGCAATGCGAATAAAAATATAATTTTATAATTGGAATTCACTTGGATCGGTTTCTTTTGACAAATGTACAGACCTAAGCTCGGAGTCAATCATGGACATCGGACGCACTTTGTCGCACCAGGCACAATAAGGATCCTTCCCACCGGGATAACCTCTCCACAACCTACACAACGACCGAACTTATCATCATTTAGTCTCGCAAGGGCCGATTCTAAGCCTTTTCGCTGAACCTCTAACTGCCTTAATGCAGCCTCATTTATGCTGCGATTATTAATGGCATCCATGCGACTAACCCTACCTATTGCTACTGATGGCGGGATGGGCTTGGTTAATTCTCTGTACTCAAGAATACGTTCGTCAATGTCGAGAATCTTACGATTAATGCGATTGCGGATATCTATCTTCTCTTTGTCGGTCAACATGGGCACAAGATGGCTAATTTTGCACTACCTACAATCCTATTAACGACTCAATTTCAGAGAATATGAAGTTTTTTATCGACACAGCTAACCTAGAACAAATCCGTGAAGCATCGGAATTTGGTGTTCTTGACGGAGTAACAACCAACCCATCTCTGATGGCGAAAGAAGGAATCTCTGGAAAAGAGAATGTCATCGCACATTATAAAGCAATTTGTGAAATTGTGGATGGGGATGTTTCTGCTGAAGTCATTGCGACGGATTATGAGGGGATGATTAAAGAAGGCGAAGCATTGGCTGCACTTCACGAAAACATTGTCGTAAAAATTCCAATGATCAAGGACGGGATTCGTGCCATTTCATATTTCACCGACAAAGGCATCAGAACAAACTGTACGCTTGTTTTCTCTGCGGGACAAGCACTGCTTGCAGCAAAAGCTGGAGCGACATATGTCAGCCCTTTTATAGGACGACTTGACGATATAAGCACTGATGGACTGGAGTTAATCGAAACCATCAGAGAGATTTACGACAATTACGAATTTTCAACGCAAATCCTAGCCGCTAGCGTACGCCACACAATGCATATCATCAACTGTGCACAGATTGGCGCGGATGTCATGACGGGCCCACTTAGTGTCATACTTGGTTTGCTGAAGCATCCATTAACCGATGCTGGTCTCGCACAGTTTTTAGCGGATCATGCAAAAGCGAATGGTTAAACGAGCGTATTCGTTTAAAATTATTCACCCTCATTTTGATCATCAACATTCATCCCGACAACCCCGACCCGAGAGGCATTCGGGAAGCTGTTAAAATACTGAATCGAGACGGGGTCATTGTCATCCCTACAGATACAGTTTACAGTTTCGCCAGTGTCCTTGGGAACAGCAAGGGGTTTGACAGGATCGCCCGTATTAAGGGACTGCGTCCCAACAAGGCCCACTTTTCATTGCTGTGCTCAGACTTAAGTGATTTGGCGCAATACACACGGCCATTGCCGAACGAGGTTTTCAAGTTGATGAAAAGAGCATTACCGGGTCCGTTTACGTTTATTTTGGAGTCTGGAGGAAATGTACCAAAGCTGTTCCGAAGTACGAAAAAGACCATAGGGATAAGGGTTCCAGACAACAATATCGCCCGTGCAATCATGCTCGAAATAGGCAAGCCACTTATAGTGTCATCAGTTCACGATGAAGACCAGGTTCTTGAATATACGACAGACCCCGAACTCATCGAAGAACGTCAAGGTCACGCTGTGGATGCCGTAATCAACGGAGGGTATGGAGAACTTTACGCATCTACAATTATAGATTGCACATCCGGTATACCCGAAATAATTAGAGAAGGGCGAGGTGATGTGAGCGGATTGATTTAATCTCTGGCTTTCTCTTCTAACATAGGAACAAATGCGGCAACGCCGTGATCCTTCTTGTTAAACTCCGACTCTCCGACCCTGTCAATGGTAAGCATGCGTTGTGTCTCGCCCTCGCCTACTGGAATCACCAACCTGCCCCCTATCGCAAGTTGACTTAAAAGCGCCTTGGGAACAAATGGGGCACCGCAGGTGACGATAATCCCATCGTACGGGGCAAACACTTCTTTCCCTTTATATCCATCTCCATAATAAAGTGTGGGCGCATAACCCATCTTCTTCAACAAAGGTCCAGAGAGGTCATGAAGATCTTTCTGTCTTTCGATTGAATATACTTTCATGCCAAGTTCACAAAGCACAGCACATTGATACCCTGAACCAGTGCCTATTTCGAGCACTTTGTCACCCGATTTACACTGAAGCAGTTCAGTTTGCTGGGCGACGGTTTGTGGCTGAGATATGGTTTGTCCTGAAGCAATCGGAAACGCCTTATTTGTATACGCAAATTGCTCGAAAGAGGAATCTAAAAAAAAATGTCGCGGCACATTCCCAATGGCAGATAAGATTTCCTCATTGCAAATATCCAAGACTCTGAGTTTTTCCACCAACTTCTTGCGAAGACCTTTGTGCCTGTAATTATCCTCTGCTTTCACGAAAGAAAGATAATGCACTGATATTTTAAATTGTGGATAGTTTGTGGGAATTCTCAATAATCAATTTGTTGAAAAGCCCCCTAATTTTATAACATGAAAAAGCATTGGTTTAATTGTAAGGTGAGTTATATGAAACCCGACTCTGAGGGGACGGAAGCAAAGAAAACAGAGCAATTTGTGCTTGATGCATACACCTACACCGAAGCGGAGACACGCATGGTTGAGGTTCTTGAAAGTGAAGGGATTAGGCCATTTGAAATTACCCAAATCACAAAGACAACACTGATCGAAGTGATTCGGTTTGCAGAATGTGACAAGTGGTTCCGTGTTAAAATATCCCTGTCGACTGTCGATGAATCGAAGGGGGTTGAGAAGGAAGCAAATCAATACATCCTTATATCTGCAACAGATGTTCGAGACGCCTACGACAAAGCCTCTGGACATATGAATGCAGTGAAAGTGGGATACATTATTCCTTCAGTTGTATACCAAAAAATCGCTGAAGTATTCCCGATAGAAGAATGGACTCCCGCTACAACATCAATGATCGGCGAGGATTCAAGTCCGCAAGAAGTCGTCGATGAGCAGACTGGCGAAATTATCGCCTAGGGAACACAGAGTTGGAAAAAATTAACGGAAGAGGTTGATCGTACCGGTGAATGGAACCATCCCATCACAAGAGAATTCAGTGATTACACCGTTCTGGTCTGTGATGAGCTCATCACCTTCATTACACGGTATTTCAAGGACGTAATAGTAAACACCGACTTCTGCGCCGTCTATCCCCGGATCCCATCCTGCTGAATTTCCGAAGTCAATGTTCGTGTAAACAAGCGTTCCCCATCTGTTGTAGATGTAACAAGCCAC
>JAPKBK010000006.1 GCA_028823435.1 Flavobacteriales bacterium | reverse complement strand
CGAGAGAGACGGGACTCGACGGAAAACTGTGTGAGAAATTCAAGTACCTGCAAGAATACGTAGACAGAACGTCGTAGAAGTGAACCTATGTGAACCCTCCGACTACTGCGCCACGAAGGCGTAGTGCAGCATCCCCGTTTGGCGTTTCGGCGCCGAACCCAAGGGCAGGAAGGCAGATGCCAGTGCAGAGTTCAAAGCGGCCAAAGCAAAACACGATCCGGGCGCGGCTCCCGAAGAAATGTCAGCAGAAAGTACTTTTCCCGAGGGGGAAACCACAACAGTGACAGAAATATCGGCTCTGCCTTGACATTTGTAGCCAGGCACGTCTAGATGGCGGGGACTTCGTCCATCCAAATCGAAACGTACCGTCACGCGTCCATCGTACTGTTTGTCCCAGTCGTCCATTGTATCAATCTGTGTAGAATCGACTTTAGATTCTGGCATACCTACAGTCTCCAACTCCTTTTCCTCCGAAGAAAGCCGATCAAACTCCGCCTCTTCCATCGCCTGAAGCTCCGCCTCCACTTCTGCCTCTAGCTTGGCCTTATCCGCCGAGGTCAGTCCCGTTGATCGAGATTCTGAGGACGACTCCTTAGAGGCATCAGCTCTAAGGTTTGCAATACGTTCGTTGAGTCGTTGCTGTAAATCTGAAGGTTCAGATTCATCCGGAACAGGCAGATCTGACGGATCAAAAAACGCGACATCTGCATACTGATCAGAGGCCGAAGGCACATCAGACACTGTAATCTGAGTAAGAATAAAGAGTGCTGCGGCATGTACTGCTAACGTGTAGATAACTGCTTTTTGAACCCCAGGTGACATGCTGATTGCTGGAATGGTTAGTCGTAGACCAACGTGGTCTCTCTATGCCAAACCGTAGACGTGATGCTGTGTCTCTGCTTGAAATAATACGTCCCCGTTTTCATCACGACTTTTCTGTAATGTAAAACGTGATCACCGTTGCGAATCGTACGTTCTATGACAATCCCGTTTTGAATTTTATACGAACTCTCATAAAACCCCTGAGGAAGATCCATGTCAGATTCTGAGATCGTAGGGATCCCATTGGTTTCTCTATACACTGGAGCATCATACGCTACTGAATGCTCATAGTCTCTATAAACTGGAGCGTCGTACGCGACTGAGTGCTCATAGTTTCGATACACTGGATCAACATACGCAACTGAGTTATCTTCCTTTCTATACCCTGAAATAATCTCGTCGAGTTCGCCTTGGCTTCTTTGCTTGGCCTCTTCTTTTCTACGACTTAGAAGATCCCTTTCTGCCTGAACTCTTGCGGCCAACTCATCCGACCGCGCTTTGCTTTCAGATTTCAATGCATCCCGGTAATACTTCTCTGCTTCATCTGGCTCTTTGTTTGATGTGTTTGCAAGAAGTGCAGCTCGCTTACGCTCCTCCGCCTCCGAGGCATCCCTCTCATTTGCAGCGTCTATCTCAGCCTGTGCAGCCGCATAATCCATCTGGGTTTGACGTGCCAATTCCTCTGCAGCTTTCTGGTCAGCAACCTCGCCTAAGGCGGCGGCCGCAGCAGCATCAGCATCGGCATTCGCCGCAGCATCAGCATCGGCATTCGCCGCAGCATCGGCTGCAGCAGCAGCATCGGCAGCAGCAGCAGCAGCATTCGTAGCAGCGGCAGCAGCATCGGCATCGGCTTGATTCGATTGCGCATTGCGCGCATCAGCGTCCGCTTTTCTTTGGCGTGCATCCGCTTCTTGTGCGAGACGTTCGGCTTCCAAAGCTGCGGCTTCGGCTTCTTTTGCAGCTCTTGCAGCATCTTCTTCAGCCTGCTGTTCAGATAAGTCTGCAGAAATGGCATCCAGTTCGCGTCGGGCTTTGTCGCGCTCCTCAATCGCTTCCTCTTCACCTGGGATCAGAACGAGGGCCTCTTCGAAAAACCCAAGGGCTTCTTGCCACTTCTTCTTCTTCATCGCATTCTCCCCTTGCTTCATTGCAACATCGTACGCACGTTTGTTTTTTGAACGATTTTCAGCAATCGACAGAATTCTGTTCTTCTCGTTTTCGATACGCTGCTTCACCCGAGCGGTGTGATCCATATCGAAATTGAATTTTCCGGATTCAACATCATATGTCCCCATGCCAATCGGCGTGTCCAAAATAGATTCGTCAAACCCGTCGATCGTTTTGAAAAGCGTCATATCTAGATCAAATCCGAATCCATCAACTGCATCCGTATCCGGAACATCACTCACATCTAAGGACACCTTCTTGGACGTAAACCCATCCCTCACAAATTGAAACGTATACAGATGGCGCAGAGGCAACTCAAATGAATATCCCGCATTGTTGTCACCCTCTAACCTATCAAACTCAGTACCATCCTGAAAAACAACAACAACACAGCCAGGCAATTTCCTGCCAGAATCTTCATCCTTAATTGTCCCTGAGACCTGAAGCATCGATTCCGTTTGAGCAGACACTGCGCCTAACGCAACGATCAAACAAACTGCAACAGCGACAATATTTCGGAAATAGTGGGGCACTAAATGGGCAATATTCATTTTGTAAAAATACAGAATTCTATTTAAACTAGGTACATATGTAACCTTTTGCGGAAAAGTAGCGTAAAGACATACAATATCCTATCCCTATGAAAAATATATACCCCACCCACTTTAAAGATATTCTATTTGCAACTGCACTTTTTCTATTCAGTTTCAATGGTATTCAAGCCCAAACTTTTTCTGTCTCAGCAGGTCCTGTCTCTCAAGTAGGGACAGTGAGCCCCGAATCTGGCGCATCAGCTTTAGGTACTGGACTATCTATGCAACAATCCGTTGGTGATTTTGTAAGCTTGGATCTCGACACCTGGAAAGGTGCGCTGTTTCAGGATTATGGTTACCAAGGCGAAAAAGCAAAGCTTTCTTCAGTAGGCGCTTCTGTCAGAATATTGCCATTCAAGTCTTCGACGACGGCGATAAGACCATGGATTGGCGCAGGATTAAGCTGGGGAAACACAAATGTAATGGCTGATTTATACGACCAAGAGGGGCGTCAATACCATCTTTGGTCTGATGGGTTGTTGTATGACGCGGAAGAGCCTCAGACATCTGGCCCAAGAGCGACAAGTGCAAACAAAGCAACGCAATTAACAAGAGATTACGCGTATGAAACCTCAATAGCAAATAACAGAGGTCTTACAATCCCCGTGAAGTTAGGAGTCGATATACAACTCACACCCTCCATCAACTCTTCATTGTCTTTTACTGCGCAAATGGGGAATTCAAATGTTTTTAATTCATTTGGGTCTGAGAAGGCAATAGGTGGGAGCGCACTTGTGACGACGGTTCAAGCTGGTGTAGGTATTATGCTTGGAAAAAGAGTGGGAAGAACGAAGATGAAGACTGTTTTTTCAAACAACATGTTTGCAGGCGACATTGATTTCGACAAGGACGGAATTAATGACATTGTAGACAGATGCCACGGAACACCATTTGGCGCTCCCGTAAACGAATATGGCTGTGCATTGGACACCGATGGTGACGGAGTCGCTGATTACGAAGATCTCGAAATCCACTCACTTACGCACTACGTAGACAATGACGGCATCGCATTAAGCAGAGAGGCATGGGATGCACTTTACGCAACGACTGATGCGGATCCCAATTCGTACATCTTAGATTACGCTGTAATCATCGCTGAATTCACGCCTGAACACTACAAGAAAATGCTTGATGCGGCTGGGAATACAGCTGAAAAATCTGAAGATGAAGCGTTAAAACTTCTCAACGAATCTATGGTGAATGCCGTATTGACATACAGGGTTCAGTATGGTGTATTTAGTGAGAATCAAATGCCAGGAAATGTCGCTTTAGAAACGATTTCTGACGACAATGGTTTGTTGCGCTTTGTAGGTCCTACCCACAAAAACACAACGGAAGCAAGAACTGAACTTGAACAGTCCGAAGCTTTATGGGCAGATGATGCGTTCATTACTGCGTATAGAAATGGGAAACGTATCCCTATGGCAGAAGCGATAGGACTTGAGGCTCACAGAAGCTTTATTGCGCCCACAACTGACGCACCTGAAGCATCCGAATCGGTCCCCAATACGGAGGTCAGTGATGCACCGGTATATCGCATTCAACTTGGAAGATTTTCAGATATGATTCCAGTGAATATCTTCGAAATGTTTATCACACTTGGGGATGTCAAGCAGGTCATTGAAAAGGATGGGACATACAGATATTTCACAACCTCTTACAACAACGAAGCTGAGGCCAGAACGAGACTAGACAGCGTCAAAGATTTGGGCATCTCTGATGCGTTTATGACCGTTGAATTCAAGGGTGAGAAAATGTCAATTCTTGACGCAAGAGAAATCGCACAATCAAGCCACTAAATCACAGAGTGCGACTCGCCCGTTGAGCTGGGGCGCAATTTGCTGACGACGGCTTGAGCGACTCTTCTGCCGTCCATGGCGGCTGAAAGGATCCCTCCTGCATATCCTCCACCCTCCCCGCACGGGAAAAGACCCTGAACTTCAGGATGTTCAAGCGTATCATTGTCCCGAGGGATCCGTACGGGACTGCTTGTACGAGATTCCGGAGCCACAACAATCGCATCGTGATGGATAAAGCCCCTCATGTTTTGATCAAACTTCTTAAACCCCTCTCTGAGCGCATGGACTAACATGGGCGGGAGTATTTTATGAAGATCGACAGGCACAACACCTGGAAGGTATGAACAGACGGGAAGGTCTTGTGAAGAACGTCCTGCAATAAAGTCTGTCAGTCTTTGCGCAGGTGCTGTTTGCATCTTGTGACTTTCTGATTGATTTGATTCCATCTTAATCGCAGCAGCTTCCCAGCATGTTTTTTCAACCTGAGCTTGATATTCCATGGCAGCCAAAGCGCCTGTGAATCCCGCTTTTTCCCACACCTCATGGTCAATCGTCACCACCATTCCTGAGTTTGCATATGGATTGTTACGCTTAGAAGGTGACCAGCCATTTGTGACTATTTCTCCAGGAGAAGTCGCGCACGGCGCGATAATTCCTCCGGGACACATACAGAAGCTGTGAACGCCTCTCCCATCTATTTGGCACACCAGCTTGTATGAAGCCGCTGGCAATCTTTCCTCACTGTTGAAATTCACTCTGTCTTCTCCGTGGTACTGTACCGTATCCACAAACGATTGAGGATGTTCTACCCTCACTCCGAGTGCGAAAGGCTTTGCTTCCAGAAGGATCCCATTCCGATTGAGCATTTTGAAAACATCACGCGCGCTGTGGCCTGTGGCAAGAATCATTGAATCGCATTTCATGACATCTACCGAATTCTCTGACGTTAAAGAAACAGACACCAGCTTCCCGTCCTTGACTTCAAGATCGGTGAGTAAGGTGTTGAACAAGACCTCTCCACCTGAATTTTCTATCGTCTCGCGCATGCTTGTGATAATGGCAGGAAGTCTATTTGTGCCGATATGGGGATGAGAATCGACCACAATTGACGACGGCGCACCATGGACAACAAGCCATTCGATGGCATCCATCACATGACCACGCTTTTTTGCACGTGTGTATAGCTTTCCATCTGAATACGTCCCAGCGCCGCCTTCACCGAAACAATAATTCGAATTGGGGTTGATCACATGCTCTTTTACCAATTTTGCAAGGTCACGACGACGTTCACGCACCTTTTCACCCCTTTCGATGATGATGGGTCTGAATCCCTCTCGAATCAGTTCCAGCGCAGCATATAACCCTGCAGGACCACTCCCGATCACAAGGACCTCTTCCTTGCCCCTGACATCAGGCCACTCCCAAACTTGCATCTCACCATCTGGCTCCGGGACTGATTCAGGTCCGGCTTCAACTGAAAGCTGAATAATGACTGGTTTCTTTCTAGCGTCAATGCTGCGACGCAAGATTCTAATCCAGGCAACCGAGTCGTCGTCGAGCCCCCAGCTTTCCTCGATGGCAATACGAAGCAAACGATTGTCTGATGCTTCTTCGGGAGTTACCCTCACTTGTCCTTTCCAAATTCCTTTGTCGTTTTGCTCCATAATGCGAAGATATCTGCTTTGACCTCCGTACATTCGTACTCCCATGGAAAAAACGAACAAAGAATTTCCACATAACCCCCTGCGATTCGATTCTGAAGGGTTGAGTAGAACTGAAGTCTTACATCTTTACAACAGTTTGTTGCTTCCAAGAATGATTGAAGAGAAGATGCTCTCTCAACTGAGGCAAGGCAAAATCTCCAAGTGGTTTAGCGGGATAGGACAAGAGGCCATTTCTGTGGGTGTTGCCGCTGCGATGCCGAACGACACATGGATTCTACCGATGCATCGGAACCTTGGAATCTTCACAACCCGAGGGATCACCTTGGACCGACTGTTCGCTCAATTTAAGGGCAAGGAACACGGGTTCACAAAGGGCCGAGACAGAAGCTTTCACTTCGGATCCAAGGAGCATAAGATCTGTGGCATGATTTCCCATTTGGGTCCACAATTGGGCATTGCGGATGGCATTGCGCTTGCACATAAATTAGACAAGTCTGGAAAAGCCACCTTTGTATTTACAGGAGATGGAGGCGCGAGTGAAGGCGATTTTCACGAGGCAGTCAACGTCGCTGCAGTGTGGCAGTTGCCTGTCATTATCGGTATTGAAAACAACTCATGGGGACTCTCCACACCGTCCTCAGAACAGTACCGTTGTGCGCACTTTACAGACAAGGCAATCGGGTATGGAATCCCCGCTGAAGATGCGATACAAGTCGATGGAAACGACATCCTTGCCGTCTACAAAACCGTGCGTAAATGTGTTGAATCTTTACGTGAGAACCCAAGACCTATAATACTGGAATTCAAAACATTCAGGATAAGAGGTCACGAAGAAGCATCGGGCACAAAATACTATCCAGAAGGGCTCATTGAAAAATGGCAAGAGGTTGATCCCGTAGAGAGGTTTACGGAACATTTAAAAGCGTCAGGTGGACTCAGCAATGACGAAGAAGCGGAGATGCAAGAGAAGCACAAGGCAGACATTTTAGAGGGCTTAAAAATATCTTCTGACCTGCCTGACATTGTCGCAAATGTTGAAGAAGAACTTGGAGACAGGTTTGCACCAGGTACACCTGATCCCACCCCTCCGACAACGGAAGGTCGAGAGCTGAGATTGATTGATGCCATACAAGAAGGGTTAGGGATGAGCATGGAGAAGAACGAGAGCATGATTTGCATGGGCCAAGACATCGGCTCATATGGAGGTGTCTTTAAGGTCACGGATGGATTTCTAGAAAGGTTTGGGGAAGAACGTGTTCGAAGCACTCCGCTATGTGAAAGCGCAATTGTAGGCGCCGCGTTGGGACTTAGTATAAGCGGACGAAAATCCATGATGGAGATGCAATTCTCTGATTTTGTCACCTGTGGATTCAACCAAATCGTGAACAATCTGGCAAAGATTCACTGGCGTTGGGGACAATGTGCTGACGTCGTCATCAGAATGCCGACAGGAGGAGGTGTGGGTGCCGGACCCTTCCACTCCCAAAGTGTGGAAGCTTGGTTCTTCCATGTTCCAGGTTTAAAAATCGTATACCCTTCCACACCAGCAGATGCTAAGGGATTATTGAGAATGGCCGTAGAAGATCCAAACCCAGTCCTTTTCTTTGAACACAAATTACTTTACAGGAGCTTAACGGGCTTGGTTCCAGAGGAAGATTACACCATCGAACTTGGCAAAGGAAGAAAAGTAAGAGAAGGAAACGAGGCGACCATCATCACTTATGGATTGGGGGTGATATGGGCTGAACAAGTTCTTGATGCGCATCCAGAATGGTCGGTTGAACTGATCGATTTGAGGACACTGCTCCCGTGGGATGAAGACATGGTGATGGAAAGTGTCAACAAGACGGGAAAAGCCCTTGTGTTACACGAAGCAACGATGACAGGTGGTGTGGGTGGAGAGATTAGCGCACGAATTCATGAAGAATGTTGGCGTAAGCTAGATGCACCGGTTGTGAGAACGGCGAGTTTAGATACTGCGTTTCCTTTTGCTGCTGACCTAGAAAAATCCTTTATGGCAAATAATCGCCTAGAAAGCGACTTAAAAACACTTATAAAGCATTAAATCGGCACGAATTGACGCCTAAAGCTTGGTTTTAACGTCAGACTGGTGTAGTTTGACTGCGCCATGCCCCTTCACATTGAAAACGTACGACGCGCAATACATGCCATGCTTAACGATGTGGTGGAGCAGAGCTTTGCCCATGTGCTTGCGTTCCCCATTGATGATGAACAGGCGCATCAGCTCATCAAAAAAGCAAATATCTCACTGAAAGCCTTGGTGTCTCAAGCGAGACAAGATGTTCTTATTCCAGAAGAAAACACCAAGCAAGCCGCACTTCGTGACACTGTGAAACACGCAGAAAAAATCAGTTTAACATTGCTCGCTGAATTGCAGGTTTTACGTAAAAACCAAGCTGCGAGAAATAAAGTCACACGGTCTTAATCAGCGCCAAGAAGGCTGATCTACTCACTTACTTTTTCGACCTTCTGGCTTGACGTGCAGAAGATGATGAACCGCCTCGACCTCCTGTTGACGTCTTCGTTCCTCCTCCCTTAACCGCTTGCTCTACCATTTTGATGTCCTTCGTCAGCATGCCTTTCGTGTCTAGTCTTTTGCAATCGTTGAGCAACATAATGGCTTCACGCGTGCGGCGCTTTGTACTCGCAATAACAGCTAAGTTGAGTTTTGCTGCAGCCTCGTCGTGGGTTTGACGCAATCCCATACTCACGGCGTCTTTTAAATACTTTTCTGCGACATTCATATTTTCTTCCATGGTCAGACTTCCCAACAAGAAGTTGTAATAGCCTCTTTGTCTCGGCCAAAGCTGATTTGGACTAATTCTCCCCAGCCATTTTTTTGCCTCGGGCATCTTCTGCTGCCTGATTTGAACAAACGCCAAGACCAGCCTCATGCTTTTTAAAGTCATCATAACCAGTACGATTGTAACAAAAATCATTCCGATAGCGGCCCCTGTTTGGGCTATAGAAAACAAATAAACCGTGTAAGCCAAACTTGAGGCTGCCAATAATATTTTAATCAGACGAGTCAACATATATGCTAGTACCTTTGTGAATAATAGACCACAAATTTACTAAGGTATGAATTGGAAACACCTGACTTCTGTAGGGGATTTAGATAAAGCGATATCGGCATCCGATTTAGGGACTGTTGTGCTCTTCAAACACAGCACGAGGTGCAATGTGAGTCGGATGGCGCTGAAGATGTTTGAACAAGGTTGGGATGAATCTCTGATTGATGTCTCGGCATACTATCTCGACCTGTTAGAATACAGACCAATAAGTGCTGCGATAGGTGAGAAACTGCACATTGAGCACCAAAGCCCACAGATGCTCATCTTGCAAAATGGACAAGTTGTTCACCATTCAAATCACCATGACATTGATGTGAATACCGTAAAGAACTACCTTTGAATTCCATGGCTTCAGAAATGAATGAATCAAAAATCGCAAAGCTTCGTGTCATTCTAGACACCGAGCAAGATGTGTATCGGGATATCGAAATCTCCACAGATTCGACGCTGTTGCATTTCCACAATGCCATCTTAGATGCTTTCGGCTGGAGTCCCGGTGAAATGGCATCCTTTTTCGAAAGCGATGAAAATTGGGACAAGGGGAAGGAGTACTCCCTGATGGACATCGGAGGTGATGGAGACATGACCGTCATTAAAGTTGAAGCCATTATTCAAGACACAGATTCTCGCGCTGTATACATCTACGATTTCCTGAGGATGTGGTGCTTTTTCATCGAGCCCGTCTCGTTTGATAAAGCTGTTCCAAATATAGAATATCCCCAACTGTGTTTTGAGTCTGGAACGCCCCCTTCATTTGACAGCAAAGATGGAGACCTCGCAGAGGGAATGGGTTTCGAGATGCCTGATGAGGGTGAATCGAAAGACTCAGATGATGGGAAACCAGAGCGAACAGGCGATCCTGACATCGATGCATATTTGGACGAACAAGAGGCTGGAGATGATGCAGATGGATGGAGGGACGACCATGCAAGTTTGGATGGTCTAGACGAATTGATGTAATCACAACCGTGCGCCCACTCCTCATTTGCATCGTAGGACCTACAGCAGTAGGCAAAACAGCATTCGCAATACGCGTCGCCCAAGAAGTCGGAGCTGAGATCATAAGTGCAGATTCCAGACAAATTTACCGGGGAATGAATGTCGGAACAGCCGCCCCGACTGTGCACGAACGCGCGCAAGCAAAACACCATTTCATTGACTTCTTAGACCCTTCGGAATTGTATAGCGCAGGAGATTTCGAGAAGGATGTGATGGGATTTCTAGGACGTTATTTCGAAAAAAACAACATTGCCGTTCTTGTTGGAGGATCGGGATTGTACGTCAAGGGAGTCACTGACGGCTTCGGGAATCTTCCCCGTGACAAGGGAGTCAGAGACATCTTAAATGCGAGACTAGAAAAAGACGGCGTGGAGTCGCTTGCGTTTGAACTTCGAATCCTGGACCCTACATATGCAGCGAAGATGGACTTAAAAAACCCGCAACGCGTCGTGAGGGCATTGGAAGTCTGCATTGTGACAGGCAAACCTTTCTCCTCTTTTCATTCTGATAACAAGACGGAAAGACCGTTTGATATTCTGCAAATTGGACTGACCGTTCCGCGAGAAGAATTGAACAAGAGAATAGAGGAGAGAACGAAAACGATGTTACACAACGGATGGCTGGACGAAGTAAAAAAACTCTTGCACCTCTCCCACTGCAATTCACTAAGAACGGTCGGATATAAAGAACTTATATCCCACCTTAATGGCGCATGTTCACTAGAAGACGCAGAAGAAAGAATTGTGATATCCACACGACAGTTTGCAAAACGCCAAATGACTTGGTTTAAAAAAGACGACCGCGTGGTTTGGTTTGACAGGTCAGAAACAGCGTCTGCATTTGAACACTGCAAACAAACCGCATCTAAGTATGAATAAAGATTTGATGCTCCATTTCGATGAGCAAGTCGCCTCAGATCTTGAATTCGACAGAATTCGAATCTTGCTTGCAGCAAAAACGCTTCAACCTACGGCAGAATCTAGAGCCCTGGCGCTGGCGCCGAGTAAAAACAGACGCTCAATCGTAATAACCCTCAGCGAAACTGAGGAATTGAGACGCATTAAAATAGAAGGCGAACCCTTTCCTGCATTAGAGTTTGAAGAAATGCAGAATGAGATTCGACTGATCGAAATACGTGACTCAGTCCTTGACGAAGGGAGCTTTTCGAAAATTTCCAGGGCCTCACATACCGTCAATCAAATCGTCAAGTTCCTCCAAAACAAAAGAGAGCAGTATCCAAGACTCAATGTCATTCAGAAGGATTTGGTGTACACAAAAGACCTCATTGACCCCATCGCAAAAGTCTTTGATGCAAAAGGCCAAATTTCAGACAACGCTTCACCGACGCTAAGCTCAATCCGAGAGAAAATGACGGGATTGAGACGTAAAATTAGCCGAAACTTCAACAGCGTCATGAAGGATCTACAGGGGAAGGACATGCTTGCAGATATTCGTGAGGGGTTTGTAAATAACCGCAGAGCATTGGCGGTAGAAAGCACCTACAAAAGACGTGTAAACGGCAACGTTTTAGGGTCCTCCACAGCGGGAACAATCACCTTTATAGAACCGGGGGCCATCATTCCATTAAACCACGAACTCGAAATTTTACGCGATGACGAACGCAAGGAAAAGCGTCGGATTCTGAAGGAACTAACGAGAATCGCTCGACGTCACCTTCCCTTAATCCGAAACTACCAAGCCGCGCTTATTGAGTTTGACTGGATTCAAGCGCGTACCAGACTTTCGATTGATTTCAAAGCCTGCATGCCCAGAATCTCGAAACATCCAGGGATGCATCTCATTGATTCGTACCATCCGCTTCTCGTTCAAACAAACCTGGCGATGGGAATAGAGACACATCCACAAACCATACAGCTTTCTAAGCATGGCCGAATCGTCGTGATTTCAGGCCCAAATGCGGGAGGCAAGAGTATTACGCTGAAAACAGTCGGACTACTTCAAGTGATGTTACAATCTGGACTTCTGATCCCGGTGGATCAAACCTCGGAAGTGGGATTTTTCGATTCCATACTCACCGACATAGGTGACAACCAAAGCATCGAAAATCAGCTCAGCACATACAGTTATCGCTTGGGTCGAATGCGACATTTCCTGAAGGTATCTGATGCCAAATCACTGCTTCTACTCGATGAGTTTGGGACAGGTTCCGACCCCGAACTAGGTGGTGCACTCGCTGAAGTATTCTTTGAAGAGCTTTATGAAAGAGGCGTTTTCGGAGTGATCACAACCCATTATGCAAATATCAAATCTCGCGCAGCTGAACTGGAGCATGCCATAAATGCATCGATGTTGTTCAACCTAGAGACGCTCGCCCCTTTGTTCAAACTTGAAATAGGCAATCCAGGCTCGTCTTTTACGTTCGAAGTCGCTGAAACAAACGGCATCTCCCCTGCGTTGATTTCCAGAGCGAAGTCAAAACTCGACATCCGAAAAGTAGAACTCGATGCACTTATTGGCGATCTTCAAAAGGGAAAAGCGAATTTGGCAAAACTCACGAACAGACAACTTCGGGCTGAAGTGGATGCCGAGAAAACGTCGATGGAAGCGCGTAAAATTAAATCTCAGTTTTCAGAGAAATCCGTGGCTTTAAACGAAGCGACAGAAGCGTTTAACATCGCGATTGTGAGAGGAAAAAAACTCACACAATTTATTGACCGTTTTAAGCCTGGGAAAAACAACACCGCCCTCCTTGAAGAAATCAACAAGTTTCTTGCAGTAGAGAATTCTCGCAAAGAAGAAGCAGCACAACGACATGCCAGAAATACCGCACGGTCAAAAAATGCATCGATTCAATCGGACAAAAGGAGACCAAACCACAGGTCTGACGAAATCAAAAAGGGGTCCACAGTCAAACTCCGCAACGGAAAGGAACGCGGAGAAGTCATGTCACTTCAGGGCAAAACCGCCACAGTCATGTTCGGCGCCTTTAAAACACGGGTCGGGATAAATAAACTGACCTTCCTGAAATAGCCAGTTGTAGCCCGTAGGGCACGTCATACCTCATTTAACAAAGCCATTACAGACGGTTTGTATCATCTGCCCCATTGTTGTGCCGAATTCAAGAAGGCTTAATGAACAGTTTTCTAATGCCCACAAATACCAAAATGAAGATGGAGTAAACAATAAAAAATGGAATCACATAATCTTGAAGATTTAAGATTAGCATGAGTGACATCAATAGCAACTGAAATCCAAGGCCATACATTGATACTAAAGTCATAAACCACTTGGGAAATGGAGGACTGTCACTCGCGTTTTTATCCAAATTATACATGATCTTGTCAAAAGTCACATATAAGATCGTGTAGATTTTATAAAATATATTTACGGCACGTTGACTTTCTCCTGGAAGCGCTTTCGGCACAGAGTCTTCAAAAATTCTACTCGTCGAATCGCCTTCAACAGCATTTCTGAGAATCACGGAGTAATAATTATAAACAGTACCCTGAAGTTGAATCCCAAAAAATGCAATAAACATATAGACGATTGAAATTTCAGTCACATACCAAAAGGCAAGTAGAAAAAAGAAATTAAGTATGATGTCCGAAATAGAGTCATAATAGCGACCTGTATAAGAAGGTTTTTTATTGAGCCTTGACAGCTCTCCATCAGCAGCATCAATCACAGATTTAAGAATGATAAAAAAAGCAGCTGCATTATAGTAGCCGTTGAGCATGCATACAATTGCAAAAAGTCCTGCAAAAATAAATAAGGTCGTCACGTGAATAGGCGTGAATCTCGTATCCTGAAGTTGGCGAGCAATCCAATGACCACCAGTTCGTCCATAATCAGACAAATCTAAAAACCTGTATTCTTTTGGGAGTTTTGGCATAACTGCTTTTTAAAAGTGAGCTGTCGTTCGAAGGGAATTACTCTATCACGAGTTTCAAGGTAGAAGACGTCCCATCAGACGTTCTTACCGTAAAAAAGTGCAGACCTTTTGAAAGGTGTGACACATCTAATGACAACGATTCAGAAAGAAGGTTTGGCATGCGACTTTCTAACAAGCGACCGCTTGCATCATAAACGCGCAGCTCCACAAGAGGCGCACCTGTGGGCATGGAGATTTCTACACTTCCAGAAGAAGCCGGATTGGGGCTGATCGACCACCCTTGAGATTCCAAAACAAGGCCTGCAGCTTCTGACACGCTACACGCTCCGAAATTGCCACAAGGCTGTGCGCCTTCACCGACATAACTGCCGTTTACGATGGTTTGTCCTGAGCCAGATGGATCGAGAAAGTTTTTGAGTTTTTGAGAAGCTGCAATGGGATTGGGGCCATCCCAATGGTAACTCATTTTGCCATAAAAATCTGGTGCATATGGACCCGTGCCGTTCCCTGCACCCCCATTTACACAAGCTGAGAGCCCAGAGCTTAATGTTCCGACAATGTGGTGGTTTTCACTGAATATGGCCGAGCCTGACGAACCTCCTTCGGTGACGCCGTGGTTCGTTTCAGTGGCCGTCCAGTAAACACGCCAATGAGAGCCTGCACCTCCAATGTTGTATGAAGTAAGTGGGTTTGTATAGTTCGATATTTTCTTTCGATCTCCCGCTGGGTGATGAATGCCCACACCTATGTGACCGGTCTCTCCAGAAGCGTCAAAACCCGCATAGAAAGGACTCCACGTTTCAGGAATCACATCTTCTACTTCCACAAGGAGGAAATCCGAGCCATTAAAACCCTGCGCAGAAGCATCGTCACTATTTGTCAATGGAATCACGCCTGTTCTGGCATGAGAGTTAATCGAGACAGTCCCTCCACACTCAGTGTATTCATAATTGTACCTGACCTTGAGGTAAGCCCACTCATCCTCACTGACAGCATCCGCACAATGGAACGCACTTAAAAGAAGTTGACGACAGTCATATTCAGTGTTATTTACCATGGATCCACTGCAGTAATAAATTCCTCCCTGTTGCGTGACACGCAGCCTTACTGTAGCATCTCTTTCACATTGCCAAGAATCACCTTCTGGACACATCACATCGACTTCACAATCGTCTGATCCGCGAGAAACGCCCCTCACGAAATACCCTATTCCCATGATCCCCAGTCTGGCTGAACCGATCGAAGAAGAAGCTTGCCTATAAATAATTCTGATTTGATCTCCAGGAATGTCACCGCTGGCCCATCTTCCATGATCGTTGTTCTCATCTGCTCTTACTGGACCCTCCTGATATAAAGTAGAGAAGACATCCGCCTCAGATTGAAACAACAAGGACCCACCTGCTGGAATATGAAAATCGTTAAAATAAACACACAAACCCATCGCATAAGTGGACTCTATATCAAGCGACCACTCTGACATTCCATTTTCCGACACCTCAATGGACGCAAAATCAAAAAAGTCCATTTCAGATTCGATCACGACACCGGCCATATCACGCCCGTAGAGTTCGGCCTCTTTCTCAACTGTTTCAACAATGTCAGAAAACAAAGGTGCATTCACATTGACATATTGCGCACTTAATACATTTGAGAGCGTGCCTATCACGAGCCACGACAAAACACCTGAGAGAAGTTTCAATTTCATTCTTTAAAGATACTTTCATATTGCCAACATTTAGCAAAATTTCAGATATCATAAACCGCCTATCCCCTACCTTGTACGTCCATGAAAAAACTGAACAGTATACCCCTCGTATTTTCCCTTTGTATCGGAATTCTTGCCACTGGACCTGCCACATCCCAAACCAATCCACAACAAGGCGCAAAGAAATTTGGCACACTCTTAAGTATGCTTGACAGGCTTTACGTTGACAGTATTGACATGGACGAGCTCGTAGAGACAGCCATTGAGAAGATGCTTGAGGAACTTGACCCGCACAGTGTTTATTTCTCAGAAGAAGACTTAAAAGATGCAAATGAGCCACTTGATGGCAGTTTTGAAGGAATAGGTGTACAGTTTAATATTTTCAAGGACACGATCATGGTGGTTTCGCCTATTGCGGGAGGCCCCTCAGAGAAACTAGGCATTCGAGCCGGAGACCGGATTGTTCAGGTGGAAGAAGAATACGTCGCAGGTGTGGGTGTCACGACGAAGGATGTCATCCGATTGCTCAAAGGCCCCAAGGGGACGATGGTGAAGGTTTTCATAAAAAGAGATGGTGAAAAATCCCTTCTTGAATTCAATATCGAACGCGATAAGATTCCGATTTTCAGTGTTGTGGCGTCGCATATGGTAGAACCTACAATCGGGTATATTAAAATAAGTCGATTTGCAAAAACCACACTTGAAGAGTTAAGGACATCTTTGTCAGAGTTGAAAGACAAAGGGATGAAAGACCTGATTCTCGATTTGCAAGGAAATGGAGGAGGAATGTTAAGGACGGCGATTAACATGTCTGACGAATTCCTTTCAGACGATAAACTTATTGTATACACTGAAGGCCGCTCCTTCTCCAGAGAGGACACATACACCTCATATGAAGGGTTATTCGAGCAGGGTCGTCTTGTTATTTTGATGGATGATGGCTCAGCCTCTGCAAGCGAAATTGTCGCCGGAGCTGTCCAAGATTGGGACCGAGGACTGATTGTCGGAAGAAGATCGTTTGGGAAGGGATTGGTGCAACGCCCCATAGATTTAGGAGACGGGAGCGCGGTCAGACTCACTGTTCAGAAATACTACACGCCCGCAGGAAGATGTATTCAGAAGCCTTACGATGAAGGAGTCGATGCTTATCGAAATGAAAAGTACGACCGATATAAAAGTGGTGAGCTTATGAGTTTGGATTCACTGGATCTTCCTGACTCACTCAAATATGAGACCCGAATTAAAAAAAGAACGGTCTATGGTGGAGGGGGAATACTTCCTGATGTATTTGTACCCATCGATACAACCTCAAATAGTGAAACCTTCCGCAACTTACTTCGCAAGGGAATGATGAGCAGCTATGCATTGGAATTCGTAGACAACAATCGCGCGAGGCTAGAAGTAGAATATCCTACTGAGGATGATTTCGTGAATCAATATATTGTGTCAGAAAAAGATATAAAAGCGTTTCAAGTTTGGGCTCAAGAGAAAGGAAGTGAAGAAGATCCCATTGAATTCCCTGAAGGGGATTGGGACATCTCCGGAGATGCGATTACACTTCGACTTAAAGCATTTATAGGACGAAACACATACAGCCAGTCGACCTTTTACAGAGTCATTGGTGACTTGAATGAAGCACTGAACGAAGCGATTGAGATCCTGAACGATGGCAGGTTTGAAAACAGCAAACTCGCGCACAAAACCTTTAGATAAATACTTACACTTCTAGCAACATTATTTCTTAATTTTGCATTTATAAACAATAACATAATATTTAATCAACACAATATGTCAAAGCTAACATTAGTCGTTTCCATTTTTGCATCTTGCATCCTTTTCTCTTGTGGGTCTGAAGAGTCAACGAACTCAAAACCTATTCAAACACAAGATGGAAAAACAGATGCAGGTGATCCGCCACTAAATGCGAAACCAGATAAGTTTGACCCTGCAAAGGATGCCGCTGAAGTACCTGCAGGTCCATTGACTGGTATCTCATTTAACGAGTACGCACATGACTTCGGAGTTATGGATGAAGGAGATGCGGTGACCTATTATTTTGAATTCACCAATACAGGCGCTGAGCCTCTCATTCTTGACAAATGCAAAGGGTCTTGTGGATGTACTGTACCACAGTGTCCGAAAGAGCCAATCGCTCCTGGAGCTACTGGTAAAATTGAAGTGAAATTCAATTCTAAAGGAAAGAAAAACAAGCAAACGAAGAAAGTGACAGTGACGGCAAACACAGACCCTGCCCAAACGATACTTACAATCACTGCTGATGTTACTCCGGCAGCTCCTGCAGCTAGCCCAGTAAAGTAATTCATTAGAACGAACTCGAAAAAAGGGATTCCATTTGGGCGTCCCTTTTTTTTGTGCGCTAACGTTCTGTAATGTTGATTTTATCGATATCTGCAGAGAGGGATCTGTCCTTTTCTGTAACCACCCCCCCTGCGTCGTGGGTATTCAACTCCAGCCTCACGTAGCTGTATGTATTGACGATTGTTGGATGATGGGCGTGAATTTCTGCCAATTCAGCAACCTGTGACAGGAAAGAAAATGCATCAACAAAGTTTCTGAAATGAAACTCTCTCACAAGCTTGTCGTCTCGTTCCTCCCACATATTTATAATTCTCCCTCTTCCTCGCACCCATCTTCTGACGCCACATTGTGCTTAGTGTCAGACTCAACGAACAGCAGCAATTCTCTCATGTTTTCCGCTTGAGACACAGAACCGTTGCGTTCATAAGCATACGCGACATTCCCTATCAATCTGCGGATAATATCTATGGGTGCACAAGGTCCACAATGCCTTTCATCTACTGGCAAATCCAAATGACTCAGAAACTCGCTTACATCATTTGGGTGAATGACTGTTCCCTCACTAAAGGGGTTGATGTAAAAAAGAATGCCTCCTGGGACCTGATTGTCCTCAATGTGTTCCGCTCCGTTGTGAACATGATGTTCATCGCAATAGCATAGAATGAAATGATTCGGAAGATTAACGCCATGAATAGGCAAGTTCAAATCTCGTGCTATCGCCAGGTAAAGAATTCCGAGACCTAGAGGATTGCCACTTTTGAGATTCATCACATCCCCTATTAAAGCATCTTTCGGGTTTGGATGGCCTGACTTCGCATTTGTGAAGCCCTCTGCACTAAATAAGACGTGATTTAAAATTCTAACTTGCTCTAAAGCAGTCAACTCCTCATTTAATTCAAGCCAAACATCTCTTTTTAACTTTTCATATTGCGCCTTCACCACTTCAATATCAATCAGTGGATCTGAAGCTTTATGAATCCATACTGCGCCTTCTATAATATTCTGTGCACCTTCCTTAAACCAATCCTGTAATCCATTTTTCACATACCCCCCATGCAAACCATCTACGAGTTCATTCAGGCGACTCTCGTGTACTGCACAATGTGACTTGTCAGCTCTATGTTCTAATACGGCCGGAAGAATTCCAGTCCCTTTTGACAATAACTCCTCCCGCACATGACGGTAGACGCCTTCATCGGGGTCGTCCAGGAGCTGTATTAATGCATGTATTTCAGAAACGCTCATTCAGGTATCAATTGGTTCAGGTAGTCATGTCTTCAAATCTAAGCCCACAATTCGAGGACTTTTGACTTAAAAAAATCACTTATCATATTGAAGGTGTTGATTGGTAACTTAGCAGTAATGAAATCTACTCCGCGTAAAACGTCGATCACTGACAAGCAAAGATTACACTTTGCGCTATGGTTTACAATGCTTTTTCTCATTGCGATTTGGGGCGTATTCTTAATTGACTACGCTTTTGACCTCAACCTGACACAGTATGGCAATCATCCAAGAGAGCTTAGAGGACTGAAAGGCATCTTCACTTATCCCTTTCTTCATGGAGGGTTGTCACATATTTGGAACAACACCGCATCCTTTTTCGTGCTCAATGGATTGCTCTTCTATTTTTACAGATCTCTCGCCATACGCGTCTGGTCGATCATGTTCTTGACCAGCGGCATCTTGCTTTGGCTCATCGGGGAAGCGCCATCAAATCACATCGGCGCAAGTGGACTCGTTTATGGACTCGCCTCGTTCCTCTTCGTGAGTGGACTCGTACGCAAGAACCTGCTGCTCTTACGCATCACACTGGTCGTGGTATTCCTTTACGGCGGTATGATTTGGCTCATGCTCCCTATCAAGGAAGGTGTCAGCTGGGAAGGACATTTGGCAGGCGCGATATCGGGTTCTATCCTCGCATTTTATTACCGAAACAGTGGACCAAAAAACCCGGTTTACAAATTTGAAATTTCTGAAGCTGCGCACGAAGACTTGCCAGAATGGTGGATGAGAGGAAATCCAAATCACCCAGACACATTGGCTCAAAGAGAGAAATCAGCGCTTGAGAATGACACAAGCCCCGAAAATAACAATGCGCATGTGGGACAGACCGGGGAAGAGAATGTAAACTATCACTGGGTGCCTCGACCTAAAAAAGTACCAGGCGACAAAAAGAACCCATCCAACAAAAATAAAACGAGCAGAAAGTAACGCCGACTGCTTATGAGTTGAGCATGACTGGCATCACGAGCATCAGGAGGTCTTCACCACTTTCTTCAGGTTCTGAAGGACGGATGATCCCCGCTCTATTCGGTGCACTTAATTCCAAAGTGATTTCTGGAGCGTCAATGTTGTTCAGCATGTCAGCCAGGAATCTGCTGTTAAACCCTATTTCAATATCCTCTCCCTGATAGCTACACGTAAGACGCTCTGACGCTTCATTTGCGAAATCCAAATCTTCGGCATTGACTGTCAGCTCACTACCTGCAATTCTCAAACGAACCTGATGGGTCGTTTTATTTGCAAAAATAGCGACCCTTCGTATGGCTTGAAGAAAGTCCATCCGATTAATCGTCATCCTGTTTGGGTTCTCCTTAGGGATCACCGCATCATAGTTGGGGTACTTGCCTTCAATCAATCGGCAAGAGATGGACACATCATTGAAAGAGAACTTCGCATTTGACTCGTTGAAACTCATCACCACAGTTTCTGCCGATGTTGCAGCCGCCTTTAAAAGGTTAAGAGGCTTCTTAGGGACGATAAATTGTGAAGATTCATTCGCTTTTGCATCTGTTCTTGCATAACGCACGAGTCTGTGTGCGTCTGTAGAAACAAAACGAATACTGTCCTCATACAACTCAAAGAAAATACCTGACATCACAGGTCGTAGGTCATCTGATCCAGCTGCAAAAATCGTTCGGTTAATCGCTTTAACCAAGGTGTCCGCTTTCAATTCTACGCTGGATACACCTTCTAGTTCAGGAGTTGTTGGGAATTCTTCGCCGTTGGCGCCAGTAAGTTTATACTTTCCAGCATCACTTACTAACTCGATGGCAAAGGTGTCAGTGTCAATTTTAAACGTCAAAGGAATGTCCGGGAATGCTTTAAGGATTTCCAGCAACATCTTTGCGGGGATTGCAATCG
>JAPKBK010000130.1 GCA_028823435.1 Flavobacteriales bacterium | reverse complement strand
GATGATTACATCTTAAAACCGATTAAGCCAAAAGTTCTGATGAGCAGAGTCAACGCGCTCATGAAAAGAACAAATAAAACATTTGAATCGACAACCCAGAATTTAGAATTTATCGAGGTTGATGAAATTAAAATTGATTTAAAAAAGCACATCGTTTCGTTTAAGCAGGCAGAAATTAATCTACCAAAGAAGGAATTTCAATTGTTGGTTTTACTATGTAGTCAACCCGGCGTCGTCCAAACTCGAGGAGAAATTATGGATAAAATTTGGGGCAGTGAAGTCGTTGTCGGAGACCGAACCATTGATGTACATATAAGAAAACTGAGGGAAAAATTCGGTGAAGATGTGATTGTGACGCTCAAAGGGATTGGATACAAATTAAAAACCTCATAAATGTCCTCAGACCGCACACCAAAAGACGTCGCCAGGCAATCTTCTGTGTTCATAGGAGTGCTCAGTTCTGTGGCTGTACTTGTCGTTTTGAGTGTGTCTCATTCATTAAATCTGTGGGCCATTTCCATCATCGTGGGCGTCGTCCTTGAAGAGCTTAGTTATTTTGTGATTTACAATGCGATTGAGAAGTACATCGACCACCGCATCCAAATCCTTTATAAAACCATCAGTAAAGTCAAAGGAGGTGTAGATCTGACCATCAATATGGATGAAGATGTCGTGGAGCTCGCAAATCAAGATGTCATGGAGTGGGCCGAAGGCCAAATAGAAGAAATCAATCTGCTTCGAGAAACCGATTCCTTTCGCAAGGATTTTATCGGAAACCTTGCGCACGAACTGAAGACTCCTCTTTTCAATATTCAAGGATTTATCATGTCACTCTTAGAGGGGGGGATTGACGACCCCGAGATCAATCGAAAATTTCTATCTAAAGCGGAGAAAAATATCGATAGGATGACCAGCTTACTTGAAGATCTAGACAGTATTTCGAAAATAGAATCTGGCGCGATGAACATCGAACTGGAGACTGTAGATGTTGTCGAACTAAGTTCTGAAATTGCAGAAAACCTTGACCGGAAGGCAAAAGACGCCAACGTGCAATTTAAGATTCGCACAGAAGAGGAATTCAACGTCTTATGTGATCCAAATAAAATCGGTCAAGTCCTCTCTAATCTTCTGGTAAACTCAATAAATTACGGCGTGGAGAACGGTAAAACCGTGGTGAGGTTTTACGATATGGGAGACAACATCCTGATAGAAGTCGCCGACGACGGAATAGGAATTAATGAAGATGATCTACTCCGCATTTACGAAAGGTTTTACAGGGTAGATAAAAGTCGTTCGCGAAATGCTGGTGGCTCCGGACTGGGACTTTCGATTGTCAAGCACATCGTTGAGGCACACGGTGGAAACCTCCATGTTCGTTCAACGTTGGGTACAGGGACTACTTTCAGCTTTACCTTACAAAAAGCACCCCAAGGAAAAACTTAACATTGTCTTAACCTAGAATTGAGCAAGCTTGCAAACTTTTTATAGGACCTTGCACTCGAAATATTTAAGATATGGTAGCTCTTTTTACGACAATAGGATTTATCCTCGCTGGTTACTCAGTAATCGCAAACGACAGTGTTCAAACACTCGGAACATGGATCGCCTCAAACAGAGAACGGTTTAAGTGGTGGCAACTTTGGATTGCAGCTTCCAGCGTACTTATTGTGACGCTCGTCTATGGATGGTACACAGGCGATGGAGACATTTCTTTCGGTCGACTTACAAAAATCCCATACATCGAGCCACAGTGGTATCATGCCTTGGCACCATTGGCATTGGTCGCCCTCACAAGAAAAGGAATCCCTGTATCCACATCATTCCTTGTGCTTTCAGCATTCGCTTCTACTTTCGTTCTTGAAAAAATGCTTATTAAAAGCATGCTGGGCTATGGTCTGGCTGCACTCGTGGCGTATGTACTGTGGCTTGTTGTGGCACGCATGATCGATGAGAAAGAAGACATCAGTGAAAAATACAAACCTTTCTGGAGAACATTCCAGTGGTTCAGTACAGGTTTCCTATGGTACACATGGCTGTCGCATGATGTAGCCAACATTGCCGTATTCCTTCCCCGCCAAATAGAGGCGTGGCAACTCATACTCATCGTTGTCTTTTTCGTCGCTGGTTTGGCAAATATATTTTACAGTCAGGGAGGTAAAATTCAGCAAATAGTGCTCGACAAACAGAGCACGAAATACGTAAGGTCTGCAACCTTAATTGACCTTGCATATGCATTCCTTTTGCTTTATTTCAAACAAATGAACGAAATCCCAATGTCTACAACATGGGTGTTTGTGGGCCTTCTATGTGGTCGTGAGCTTGCGCTGAACACGGGACTCACAAAAAAGGGCAACATTAAAATGATTTTCCCAATTGTGGCCAAGGATTTCCTTAAACTCGTTGTGGGACTGATGGTGAGTGTGGCAATCGTCCTCGCGATCCACTACGGCACAGACCAAAGAGAATTAAATCAAGCTGCGACCGAAAAGTTGGAGAGATCTAATGCGCTCGAAACACCTGGGACAATAACAGAATAAATTGAAGCGCCTCGGGTTTTTAGATCGGTACCTCACGCTTTGGATCTTCCTGGCCATGGCTTTGGGCGTTCTGATTGGCGCATGGATTCCTGGCGTCTCGGAGTCGATCGATCTGATCGCATACAAGGGTATAAATATTCCGATTGCGACAGGTCTCATCGTGATGATGTATCCGCCTCTTGCCAAGGTAGATTACCGCACCCTCCCCGTCGTTCTAAAAGACAAAAAGCTCCTCTCTCTTTCACTGATACTCAACTGGGTAGTCGGTCCACTTTTCATGTTTTTCTTGGCCGCATATTTCTTGAGCGACAGACCTGAACTGATGACAGGTGTTGTATTGATAGGGCTTGCGAGATGTATCGCCATGGTTCTTGTATGGAACGACTTGGCTGACGGAGATAGCACCTATGGGGCAGCTTTGGTGGCCTTGAACTCTCTTTTCCAAGTCTTCACATTCAGTTTTTATGCATGGTTTTTCCTGACCATTTTACCAACTTGGATTGGCTTGGGAAGTATTCTTATTGATGTCCCATTCACGATGGTCGCAACGAACGTGGGGATCTATCTCGGCATCCCCTTTGTGCTTGGAGTTGGAGGCCGCGCAGTTCTCATCCGTTTAAAAGGATTGTCATGGTATACTGATGCGTACCTCCCACGTATCGGACCGCTCACGTTAATGTCACTCCTGTTCACAATCGTTTTGATGTTCAGTCTTCAGGGCGCGCGGATTTTAGACCAAACCTCTGACGTTCTTCTCGTTTCAATACCCCTCCTACTCTACTTCTTCGGGATGTGGTTACTCAGTTATTACGCTGGAATCAAATTGGGGGCCGATGAACCTCGAAATCGCGCTGTTGCATTCACTGCAGCCGGTAACAACTTTGAGCTTGCGATCGCGGTAGCCATCGGTGTCTTTGGTCTACACTCCTCAGAGGCATTTGTAGGGGTCATAGGGCCATTAATTGAGGTTCCCGCCCTCCTTCTCCTTGTTCAGCTTTCAAAACGACTCACAAGGCATAAAGCCTGATTGGGTTTATTGTTGTAACATTCCTGTCCCAGCGCCATTGACAAAAGGGTTTGACGCGCGTTCTTTCCCGATAGAAGTAGGTCCACCATGACCGGGATATACAATGTAATCATCTTCTAAACTGAATAACTGTTCGGTGATACTTCGCGCAAGAACATCCGGATTTCCGCCTGGAAGATCCGTACGTCCAATACTCCCCTCAAAGAGAACATCACCTCCCACAACGAATTTATGGGCATGGCAAACAAAAACCACATGCCCTATGCTATGTCCAGGGGCCAATCGAATCTCAAGTTTCATGTCTCCACACAAGATCTCAGCACCTTGATCACCCAAGTCCTCTCCCCGTGTGGGAAGCGCATCCATGTCTACCCCATATAGCTTGGCCGAAATAGGTGCCTGAGTCCAGGTCGTTTCATCAGTTGGATGTAATCTGGGACCACAGCCAAATTTATCTGACACCCAAGCCGTACCCATGACATGGTCTAAATGGGCATGCGTAAGTAAGCACTGGGTGACGATGACCCCTAGTTTTTTGCAAGCCTCCTCGAAGTGAAACCTCTCTTCGTGCGAACTCATGCCCGGATCAAAGACAGTTGCTTCGCCATTGCCGTGATCTAGTAAATACGTTTGCTCACTAAAAGCATTGAATCTGAAGGAGTGAAGATGGTTCATGAAATATAAAGGGAATGATCTATTTAGGGCGTAATTTCGGTTAGCATGAGTACAAATCTCACATCTAAATTGATGATTCTCCTATTTGGAGGGTTAATGCTTTGTAACCAAACAGTTACTGCTCAATTTTACGATGGACTACAAGTGGAGTTTGGGAAAAATCGAATACAGTACAGGGATTTTATTTGGCAATATCATGCTGTGGGGCACTTTGAAATTTACTTTTATCAAGGTGGTCAAGAACTTGCTGGAGCAATTGCTGGAATCGTAGAAGAAACCGCAAGGGAATTGACGCCCTATTTCGGCAACAAATTAGAGGGTCCGATTCAAATCCTTGTCTACAATAACATTGCTGAATTCCGACAAAGTAATCTGGGTGTGTTGTCCTTTGAAGAAGAGGCTGTAAACATCGGCGGGACAGCAAAAATTATCGGAAATAAACTCTTTTTATATGGGCGAGGCGACCGGGCTGGTTTAGAAAGAGATCTGAAGGGTGGGCTGGCAAAAATCGCGCTTCAGCAAACGGTCTATAGCGGCAGTTGGAAAGATGCGTTGAAAAACTCGAGTATGTTGCAAATTCCTGAGTGGTTTGAGGAGGGGCTTGTAAGTCATTTATCGTGGGAGACATCGGCTCGCGCAAACATATATGCATTTGATGCAGCCAGATCTGGTGCGCTCGCGAACATTGACCGAAGTGAAGGCGATGACGCAGGAGAACTCGGAAGCGCAGTTTGGGATTACATCGCCAATGTCTATGGCGTTCCTGCGATTGCGAATGTTTTATATATGATACGAATAAGTCGGAGCGTTGAGGGGGGCTTCAGGTTTGCGACTGGTCTGAGTTTGCCTGAGCTCATGTCTGAAGCAATCGAGTATCAGAAACGCCAAACCCCCATTAACTACGACAAAGATCTTCCCACCAACGCGGGACGCAAAAATTTCCGCGCTGCATTAAAAGACGGAGGAGAGATTCCTTTCAAGCTCAAGAAGCGATATGATTATCTCTCAATAAGTCAATCCCCCGACGGGAAGAATGTTGCATTCATCACTGACGAGAGAGGACAATGGAAGGTTTGGACTTGCGAAG